>DATNBZ010000061.1:0-22024 GCA_035607285.1 Blastocatellia bacterium
GTGAAAATGCAATGTTCGTAGTCCGGCCTTCAGGCGGAAGTTCGTAATCCGGCGTAAATACAGATACAAACTTCCGCCTGAAGGCCGGACTACGAACTTTTCACACAGTCTCTGCCGAGGTGGGTATGAGCGAAAATCTGACGCACCCGTCGGCAGTCTTATCATTGACAACCATAGCCGGTGGCGCTACTATGCCACCCGACCGGTCGGTCAGTTCGTAAAGCTCTGGAACCATAATCACTTTGTTTTAAGCAGCAGATAGAGTTTCCGCGAGAATCCTTCAGCACTTACAGTCGGGCACGCATTTGAGTTGTGCGTCTTCAAACTCGTGGTTAGTGGAACGCGGGGCGCCAGTGCGCTCGCGCGGATGCTCGCGACTTTTGTTACAGCCTCGTCCTAATCGGTACCTTCCTCTTCGTCATAACGAGTCCCGCCGGCGCTCGGCCTTCTTCTTTCAACCCTCCCCATCGGTGTTCTGCGGCGCTTCATCCCTTGGCATCTTTCCGCTCAATCAGAATCCCACAAAAAGGAGAAAGAAAAATGCACACCAAGAGGCTAGGTTTCCTCGTTCTGCTGATCATTTCGATTTGCACGCCGCGCGTTTCGGCGCAGGTCGACGTATCAACCGCTACGCTGAAGGGCACCGTCAGCGATTCGAGTGGAGCGGTTATTCCGGGGGCGACCGTCACTGTCACGAGCGTCGACAAGGGTATTGCCAGGACCGCAAGGACGATGAGTGACGGGACCTATCAGGTCCGGCTCCTTCAACCGGGCGCCTACGAGGTTCAGGTCGAGGCGGCCGGGTTTGAAAAAGTCCTCGTTAAGGACGTCCAGTTGACCGTCGGTCAAAGTCTGGTCTCGGACGTCAGTCTTCGCGTTGGAGCCATAACCACCGTGGTAGACATTACAGGGGACGCGCCTCTGATTCAGATAGAACAGACTCAACAAGCGAACACAATTAACCAGGTTCAGGTCGAGAACCTGCCGAACATAAACCGGTCGATGACCGCCGCGATCTTTACCCTTCCCGGCGTATCGGATTCGGAAGCCACCCGGTCTCAACAGCCCGGATTCACCGGGTTCGCAACCACCGGGTTTTCGATCGGCGGGAGCAACGGGCGCAACAACCTATCCACGATCGATGGGGGCGAGAATGAGTATGGCTCGGGACAGTACCGGGTATTCATACCGGTAGATTCAATCCAGGAGTTCCAGGTCAACCGCAGCTCTTTCGCGGCCGAGTTTGGATTTACCGTCGGCAGCTCTGTGAACATCATCACCAAGAGCGGCTCGAATAAGTTTCACGGAAGCGCCTACGGATACTTCCGGGACTTCCGCACACAGGCAAATAACTTCATCGATCAGCTCAGAACCGGCCAGAAACTGTACAGCCAGAACCTCATCACCGGAGCCACGATCGGCGGGCCCATCAAGAAGGATAAACTCTTCTTCTTCACCTCCTACGAATTTGCCAAGACTGATCAGGGCGCGTTCAACTTCCTTCTGAACAGTCCTACGGCGCTCGGGATCAACGGCGGCACGACAGTGGGTAACGCCCAACAGAATTATGTGAACCTGCTGGCGAATTCGGGAAACGCAACGCTAGCGGGCATAGCGGCTCTATGGAAAACGCAATTGATTCCGCAAAACGATGCGAACCTTCTCAAGTTCCTGCAACGCGACGACGGGGCATATGACAATCTGACGAAGATTCATACCCTGCTGAGCCGCGTCGACTATCAGCCAAACCAAAGCAACTCCTTGAATTTTAGATTCGAGCTTTCGCACGGCTTGATCGGTGCGCAAAGTTTTCCGGACGGGACCAGTCTCATAACCCGGGACTACAGCATTCTGACCAACTGGGCGCACACCTTCAGCCCGTCGGTCGTCAATCAGCTTCGCGTCCAGATTGTGCCGTTCAACAAGGCCGACAACCTTCCGAATATTGACAA
This sequence comes from Blastocatellia bacterium, assembly GCA_035607285.1. GTDB lineage: Bacteria > Acidobacteriota > Blastocatellia > UBA7656 > UBA7656 > Onstottus_A. Next base: position 1,953 of record DATNBZ010000061.1, read on the forward strand.
AGGCTCAATCGCGCATGTTGATGCCCCGGCCGCCATAACGATCGATGGATTCGCGATCAGTGGATTTGTTCCCTCCTTCAATTTCGGTTCCTCGGCGGCCATTCCTTACCTTGCCCACCAGCGGCGTTTCCAGTTCGACGATAGCGTCTCGTGGACGACGGGAAGGCACAATCTCAAATTCGGAGGGTCCTTTAGGCCGGTCAGTTACACCGTCGAGGACGACCTCTACTTTGCAGGACAGTTCAACTTCGCCGACAACACGTACCCGCTGATACTCGCCGGGCTGGCGCCGGCTCAACAGCAAACGCTTGGAGGTTTCAACGCCACACACAGCATCACCGGCGGTCCTTGCGGCGGCGCCACCGGCGTCGCTTGTATCCCGGTCAACGGTCCACCGTCGGCGAACCTGACCGGCGCCCAGGCTTTTCACTTCCAGTTGCCAAGCTTCCTCCATCAGGGATTCAACAACCCCGTGTGGCATGGAAGAGCCAATTACTTTGGAGTCTTTGCCCAGGATTCCTGGAAAGTTTCTCCGCGACTTACCCTGGACATCGGCGGCCGGTTTGACGTTGATTCCGAGCCTCCTCCGCTTCATCGCAACGGGTACTTCTCACCGCGATTCGGGTTTGCGTGGACTCCCTGGGCCGATCAGAAGACAGTGATACGCGGCGGCGCCGGTGTGTTCGAAGGGCCGATCGACGTTTTGATCCCGTCGTACGGGTCGCTTCTAGACGATAGCGGAAGGTACATCAACCAGATACTTCCGACGGGGCTGACTGCTGCCGCGGATTACAAGGCTGCCGTAGCCGCCGGTTTGCTTCCGTTCGGTCACGTGCCTGCTTCGTTTTACAATTCGCTGGCAGTTCCTCAACCTACCGGGCAAGGCGCGCCGAACAGGGTTGTGTTCCTGGTCGATCCAAAATACAAGAACCCATACTCGGTTCAGACAAGCTTGAGCATCCAGAGGGAATTGGGTTACCACATGTCGCTCGAGGTGGGATATCTCATGTATCACGGTCTCCACCTCCAGATGCCGGTCGAACAGAACTACAAGGAGACCGGCGTAATCGATCCCTTCCGAGGGCCGCTCTACTCCGTGATAGATCCTACAATCCTGGCGAAGGTGGGATACGACTCGAGAGGCAAGTCGATTTATCACGGGATGACTGCTTCACTGACCAAACGTTACAGTAACCATCTGCAATTCGGCGCCAATTACACCTTCAGCAAGACCATTGACGACGTAATCGACTTCAGCAGCAGCCAGACATGGTTCCGACCGACCCGGCTGAACTTGTACCGAGGGATATCGGTGTTCGACTTCCCGCACGTGTTTGCGGCTAACGCGGTCTACACTTCTCCGTTCAAGGCAGGCGAAGGGAATAACGTGCTGGCCAGGGTCCTTGCCGACATAACCATCGCCCCTGTCGTTACCCTGCGGAGCGGGATCCCGTTTTCGATCAGGATGCCAAGTCTAACGAATGGGGGAGCTTCAACCGATCGCAACTTCGCGACGCCGTTCGCCGCGGCTCGTAATTCATCGCGAGGGTATCCTTACAAGACTCTCGATCTGATGATAAAGAAGTCGCTATTCGTCAGCAGGGATCGGGGAGTCAGAGTCGATGTCAGCGCTGAAGGGACGAACATCACCAACCGAAGAAACTTCAACAAGGTTTGGGACCAATTCGACCCTAATAACCTGACTCCGACGTTCGCCAACGGGACCACCGCGAATCTGTTGAAGGGTCCATATAATTTCAAGGGCTTCGTTCCCATAAGCCCAAGTCAGCTACAGCAGACACCACTCGCGTTCATTGGAGTGGATAACCCGCGGAGAGTGCAGTTCGGACTCAGAATCGCTTTCTGATGTCGAGGAAAAGAGAAGGGCATCCCGGACCTCCGTCATGCGATCCGGGATGCCTTCGAGGTTGGCCCCGCCCGGACAATGAGAGATCGACGTGCGTCGTAATGATGTTCAGTCGAGCGACGGTGAGATTCAATACACGGGTTTGGTTCGCAGCGAATTGCGCAGTTAAGCTTGCCAAGACTCGGCGGACGCAGTACAAGAACTGCGAGCTTTGCGGTACTTTGCGAGCTTTGCGTTCAACGTATCTCTCGAGCGGATTCCTTGCGCAAAGCTCGCAAAGTACCGCAAAGCTCGCGGCGTCGGGTGGTTTCTGAGGAGGACCGCCCATACAGGAGTGCCCTTAATCTCTATCTTTCGAGGGGAGAACGAAAGTCCATGATTATCCGCTTGGTTTTCTGCATTCTGATGCTCGTAGCCTGCGCAGGTGCGCAGACGGCTACTCAGCCGCAGCCAAAGAACGACTACGGAGACGGCAAGACGTGGCTGTGCCGGCCCGGACGGCAGGACGCTTGCGCGGTCGATTTATCCACGACGGTTGTAGCCGCGGACGGCAAGCTGACAATCGAGAAATGGTCTGCAAATCCGAAGGCCGCCGTCGATTGCTTTTACGTTTACCCAACCGTCTCGAACGATTCGACCCCAAACAGTGACATGAACGCGGGACCGGAAGAGCTGGCGGTGATCAAGTCGCAGTTCGCCCGATTCGGGTCGGAGTGCCGGACGTTCGCGCCGCTCTACCGGCAAGTAACGTTGACCGCATTGCGCGCCGGGATCGCTGGCAAACCGATGGCGGTCGACCGCGTGCTTGGGTACAACGATGTGGTTGACGCCTGGAAGTACTATCTGGAACACGACAATCAAGGACGCGGCGTTGTGCTTATCGGACACTCGCAGGGCTCAGGCGTATTGACGCAACTTCTCCGCAATGAGATCGACGGCAAACCCGTCCAACAACGGTTGATCTCCGCGCTACTCCTGGGCACGAGCCTCCCAGTGCCTAAGGGCCAGGATGTAGGCGGCGCCTTCAAACAGATTCCACTATGCCGGTCGGCGTCACAGACGGGATGTGTTATTGCTTACGCTTCCTTCAGGTCCAATGTGCCGCCGCCGGCGAACAGCAGGTTCGCGCGAGTCGCCGGCGAAGGCATGGCTGCCGCCTGCGCTAACCCGGCGGCGCTCGGTGGTGGAAGCGGCGCCTTGCATTCGTATCTGGCATCGGCCGGCCGCGGCAACGGCTCATCGGCGGAGCCGCGCCCGTGGGTGACTCCCGCGCAGCCGATCAGCACACCTTTTGTCAGCGTACCGGGACTGCTTACAGCCGAGTGTGTCTCGAACGAGAAAGGTTCCTACCTGGAAATTACCGTGCATGGCAATCCTGCTGATCCTCGCACCGACGACATCGTTGGAGATGTTGTCGTAGGCGGGCAGGTTCAGCCCGATTGGGGATTGCACTTGATCGACGTCAACCTGGCGATGGGCAATCTCATAGACGTCGTTCACCAGCAGTCGAAGGCTTATCTCTCAAAAGGAACAGCGACGCACCGATGATCTCTCCATCTACACCGACGCCCGACTATGGGCAGTTTGATCTGAACCGGCTCGAAGCTTTTCTCGCCAGGTTCTTGACGCCCACACAGCACCTTGCGTTCGGGCGACGCTGTGAAGAGCTCGACAAGCGGATTCGGGAAGCCGAGCTGAGTCTGGCCGACAAGATTGAATCCATAAAGAGACTTGCGCCGGCCGCCGACGCGACGGACCGGCGTGAAGAGCTACGTATGGAACGTTTGATACTTTCGGTTGCACCGGAAGAACTGTCCCTGTTCAAATTTGCGCTCGAGTACGATGGCGACTACAAGGACCTGGTGGAGTATGTATTCAACGATATTGACGACACGGAGCGAAGAGGTCGAATTGTCGAACACTTTCGCCTGGCGCCCGCGCAAGTCGGCATAAAGGTCCTGACCGACGTCGATGACACGATGTACGCCAATCTGATTGAGACGCGCTATCCCAGGAAGACCCTGTACCCCGGAGTCCTGGAGTTCTACGATTCCATCAGACACGAACCCTTTGAGGCCAGCCCGGTTCCTATAACGACACTTTCGGCGCGACCCAACCCGATCGCGGGCAAATTGGAGGAGCGTAGCCTGACCAGCCTGGTGAGTTTCACGAAGGGCATATTGCGCCCCAGTGCCTTGTCCGGAGCCCTGACAAGTGCAGTCAAGGGTACGCTTCAAACCGTTTTGCGGGCAGATCAAGAGCATCTCGATCTGCTCTCCAATCACGTTCCCCACGGCCAGGAGGACGAGATTGGCAGGGTCAAGTTCTCGAATTTCCTCAAGTTCGCGGAAGTCTATCCGGAGTATCGTTTCGTTTTTATCGGGGACGCGGGACAGGCTGACGCGCTAACGGCGCAATTGATGGTCACACAGAATTCAACGGAGACATCGAGAGTGCTTACCACTTTTATTCACGACATCAGAGAATCCGAGAACGATGCCTTCTCGGCGAGCACCTCCTTTGCAAGCTTGCTCCAGCACCCGGATCTCTTGGTGAGTGAGACGTCGGCTTCCGGTCGAGGGGTAATTGTCTTCCGAAACTATATTCACGCGGCGGTAATCGCTTACAGGCAATCGGCGACACTCGAGAATCTCGTAACCGCCGAGGAACTCGCAACAATAACCAGGGCGGCGCTCGAGCAGTTTCAGGAGGTTGTTGAGAGCAACAAAGACCGGGCTTTTGAAAGACTGCGCCAGGAATATCGGCAGGACGCCGAAAGCGCATACCAACTCTTGATGACCGCGGACCCGAAGCCGTCTGCGCTCGAAGACATTCGCCGCCTATTGGATGAAGGGTTTTAGGCTGCTGAAAAAGTGGGTGATGCATGGGGATTCAGTTCAAATCCCACCAACTTCAGAGGTGGGTATGCGAAAATCGTGACGCGCACCCGCTTCAAGCACCTTACTGGCACTCTGACCTGGTCTCCGATATATTGAGCAAACGCGCGTACGTGCAAACACAGGACGCAAACCTGAGAACGATCGATAATCGGAGGCCACGTGTACTGCCCGAGTTGCGGCTCTGACAATCAAAACGAATTGAAGTTTTGCCCGCGGTGCGGGACAAACCTCGGCGTCGTATCCGATGCGCTTTCGGGAAGACCGACTAACACCATCGAGACCGATGAAAGAATGGTGAAGCTGCTGACGGATTACTACCGAGGCCGGCCAATGACTTTGATCGGCGCGGCGGCATCGGCGCTTTCTCTCTTCAAGCTGGCGGGGGTTTTTCTGCTCGGGTTTCCCGAAAAGATGATGCCGATCGCGGCATTGGCTCTCGGGTTCTTCTTCCTCAGCCTCTACGCGTTTATCTGGGGACTGATCAGATGGAATAATTCAAGCAGCGAGATAAAGGCCCTCGGGACTTCACCTTCAGAACTCCAGAAATCAATTGCAGCCAGCAAGAGACAATCGACGACGGACCGAGAAATGAAGGTGATTGCATATTCGACTGATCCGATTATGCCGCTGGGCGGCGTCACGGAGCAGACTACAAGACAGCTTGATCGGCAGAAATACCTTCGAGAGCCAGGCAAGCGCGGCGAGGAGATGGATTGACCTCGTCGAGAGCCGGTTCGTATCATCGTGTTATGAGCAAGCCGTTGATCATAGAGGAAGAGGAAATGACGCCCGAGTTCGCCCGCGCGTGGGAGAGCGCAACGCGAAATCGAATGTGGTTCAATGACCACGTGATTGAGCTGGAAGTTTACAAGCGGTACCGTGGGAAATACGTCGCGTCTGCCGCCGGAGAGCTGCTGGTCGCCGATACTCCTGAAGGAATTCGTAGGTTGCTGCACGAAAGGTATCCAGACGAGGTGGCGCACGTACGTTACATACCGCGCGAAAAGTTGGATCGCATCTATGCTTCTCAACGGTGAGTGGTTGTTTTGTCAGGACGGAGTGATCAGACCGACCGTGACCGGCCTGGTGCGAGTTCCAAGTGAAGAGTTGGTTGAAGTTCCCTTTCTGCTCGATGCTGGCGCCGATCGCACGGTTCTCAGCGTAGATTTCCTCAGCCTGCTTGCTCCACTTCAAAGCAGCGAAGCTGAGCAGATTCACATTGCCGGTGTCGGTGGCCAGGTTGACTCGATTACCGTAGATACAGTTATTGGATTCACGAGAGATGATGGTAGAGTAGTGACCGTTCGCGGTCCGTTCGCTGTTTTTACCGAAGGCGAGAGCGCCGAGCTATCTGTGCTCGGGCGCGATGTGACCAACAACTTCAGCGTCATCTACGACTATCCCAACCGCGCGGTAGCTTTGCTTTCGCAGCCGCACTATTACGAGATAAAGAAAGTCTCCTGACAATCACCGGCAAATGCCAAGACGAACCGACATCCACAAAATACTCATCGTAGGCTCGGGTCCCATAGTCATCGGACAGGCGTGTGAGTTCGACTACTCCGGCACTCAAGCCTGCAAGGCGCTTCGCAGCGAAGGATTCGAGGTTGTGCTGATCAACTCGAACCCCGCGACGATCATGACCGATCCCGAGATCGCCGACCGCACCTACGTCGAACCGCTCACTCCCGAGGCCGTCCGTGCGGTTATCGAACGTGAGCGGCCCGATGCGATGCTCCCGACGGTCGGCGGGCAAACAGCGTTGAACATCGCGGTGTCTCTTGCCGAAGACGGAACGCTCGAACGCTTCGGAGTGGAGTTGATCGGCGCGAAGCTCGATGCAATCAAAGTCGCCGAAGACAGATTGCTCTTCAAACACGCGATGCAGGAGATCTGTATCGACATGCCTCTCTCCGGCGTCGTCAAGTCATTGGACGAAGCTCGCGAGCTTGCGAAGAGCATCGGCTATCCCGCTATCATCCGGCCTTCCTTCACGCTTGGTGGAACGGGCGGCGGCATAGGATTCAACGCCGAAGAGTACGAAGAGATCGTCGCTCGCGCGCTCGCGGCTTCGCCGGTACACGAGACTCTGATCGAGCAATCGATCATCGGCTGGAAAGAATACGAACTGGAGGTGATGCGTGATCTGGCCGACAACGTGGTGATCATTTGCTCGATCGAGAACTTCGATCCGATGGGCATCCACACCGGCGATTCGATCACCGTGGCCCCTGCTCAGACGCTCACCGATCGCGAATATCAGGTTATGCGAGACGCGGCGATTCGCGTGATTCGAAAAGTCGGAGTCGAGACCGGCGGCTCGAACATTCAGTTCGCCCTCAATCCTCGCGACGGACGCTTGATGATTATCGAGATGAATCCGCGCGTCTCACGTTCATCGGCGCTCGCGTCAAAAGCGACCGGGTTTCCAATTGCCAAGATCGCGGCCAAGTTGGCTGTTGGCTATACGCTCGACGAAATACCGAACGACATTACTCGCAAGACTCCGGCGAGCTTCGAGCCGACCATCGATTACTGCGTGGTCAAAATTCCTAAGTGGGCCTTCGAGAAGTTTCCCTCGAGCGATCCGACTCTAGGCACACAGATGAAGTCCGTCGGCGAAGCGATGGCCATCGGCCGCACGTTCAAAGAAGCGTTTCAGAAAGGACTGCGGTCGCTCGAGGTGCGCAGCGCGTTTCGCATTCCTTCCGATCTGGACGACGCAGAGTTGCGCCGCAGACTGGTTGTGCCGTCGGCTGAACGAGTCTACTTCGTGATGCATGCGTTGACGCTCGGATATTCGCTTGACGTGCTTCACGACCTCACGAAGATTGACCCGTGGTTCCTCGATAACCTCTCCCAAATCATCGAAACCGAACGCGAGTTGCGACGCGAGAGCATCGAGACGATCTCGCGCGACGACTTGAGAGAAGCAAAGCGACTGGGCTTTTCAGATCAACGACTGGCGGCGGTGCTCGGGACAACCGAAGGCGAAGTGAGGCGCTCCCGAATCGAAAAGGCGATCCGACCGGTATTCAAACGGGTCGACACATGCGGCGCTGAGTTCGAATCCTTTACCCCTTATCTGTACTCGACCTACGAAGACGAAGACGAAGCGAACCCGAGCGCGAACAAGAAAGTCATGATTCTGGGCTCGGGTCCCAATCGCATCGGGCAAGGGATCGAGTTCGACTATTGCTGTTGTCATGCGGCGTTCGCTTTGAAGGAAGCCGGGTACGAATCGATCATGGTCAACTGCAATCCGGAGACCGTCTCGACCGACTACGACACTTCCGATCGGTTGTACTTCGAGCCGATCACTTTCGAAGACGTGATGGAAATAGTCGAGCGCGAACGCCCGGACGGCGTGATCGTGCAGTTCGGCGGGCAGACGCCGTTGAATTTATCGATGAGTCTTTTCAAGGCCGGCGTTCCGATAATCGGCACGTCACCCGAATCAATCGACCTCGCCGAAGACCGCAAACGTTTCGGCAAGCTGCTGGTCGAGCTCGATATTCCTCAACCTCCAAACGGCTTCGCTACGTCAAACGCAGAAGCGCGCGAAGAAGCGGCGCGCATCGGCTACCCGGTGCTCGTGAGGCCAAGCTACGTGCTGGGCGGCCGCGCTATGCAGATCGTCTACGATGAAGCGAGCCTCGACAACTACATGACCTTCGCGGTCGAAGCTTCACCAGAACACCCGGTGTTGATCGATTCGTTTCTGGAAGACGCGGTCGAGATCGACGTTGATGCCCTGGCTGACGGCGAGCGTTGCGTGATTGCCGGTATTCAACAGCACATAGAAGAGGCCGGCATTCACTCGGGTGATTCGTCTTGCGTGCTTCCGCCGTGGGGAATCAGCGAGGCACATCTTGATGGGATGCGGCGATACACTCGAGAACTGGCGCGCGCACTGAATGTTGTCGGTTTGATGAACATCCAGTACGCGATCTGGCGCGATCAGGTATTCGTGCTCGAAGTAAACCCACGGGCGTCTCGAACCGTTCCGTTCGTATCAAAGGCCACCGGCATCCCGCTCGCAAAGATAGCCGCGCGGTTGATGGTAGGCCGCAAGCTCTCGGAGTTTAACCTGCCCGACGAACTCAGTGTGGATCGCTTCTATGTAAAGACTCCGGTGTTTCCATTCGTGAAATTTCCGGGCGTCGATCCGATCCTCGGTCCCGAGATGCGCTCGACCGGAGAAGTAATGGGAGTCGCCGAAGGCTTCGGTAGCGCATATCTCAAAGCCCAGCTTGGCGCGGGAACAAAGCTTCCACGTGAAGGCCGCGTGTTCATCAGCGTAAACGAACAGGACAAGCGCGTTGTGATGGATCTCGCGCGCCAGTTTCACGAGATGGGTTTCAAGATAGTGGCGACTCGCGGCACGCAAAAGAGAATCGAGGCGGCCGGCTTGCCTTGTGAGTTCGTCTACAAAGTAAACGAAGGCCGCCCCAACATCGCGGACCTGGTAAAGAGCAAAGAGGTTCACTTGATCATCAACACGCCGCTCGGCCGAATATCCTTTTACGACGAGCGCTCGATTCGCCGCGCGGCTATTCAGTATTCGGTGCCTTGCGTGACGACGATGACCGGGGCAATCGCAACCGTGGCGGCGATTCGCTCGCTTAGAGACGAAGAGCTTCAGGTTAGGAGTCTTCAGGACTATCACGCGCAAGCTGCAAGTAAGTAAGAGCGTCAAAAGCTTTCATCTTTCCTGGCCCGTCCCAAATGTGAACGCTCCTTATTTCCGCTCCTGTGGTTTTATAAGAAGACAAAAACCTTGTCTAATTTTGGGCAAACGTTGTCGATAATCACCGGGGTAGGAATTGAGATATGGAACCAGCAGAAAGCAGCGGCCTTCCCTTTGAATGGTGTTCCCCATCCTAACGGTGTTAGTGACGGGCCGGGATGCCCCAGCCCGTCCTTTCGACCGCCACGCTGGACGTTAGAGTATGATGTTTGGCAGGAAGACGATCCTTCCCAGAAGAGTAATCTGATAACTGACGCGATGGATGACGGCCTTGTTGTTTCTCACCGCGAGATCCACCGAGATGCCTGTAAAGACTTTATGGGCCGGTTTGCCCGCGGTGTCGGTGGTATCAAGAAAGTGATTTGGGCGCCATACATCCACCGCATAGCCGGCGTCTACTGAGCCTGACTCCCTGTCAAAGCTAGAACTGATGGCCGCGAACGGCGTCATCTGGTCGACGTCGAATGCATTTATGGACCCTGGTGGTTTTGGGATTGAGAATCTGTTTACGGCAAACTGCACGGGGCCATCCATATCGGGGGCAATGACAAGGTTTTCGCGTCGCCAGTCGTGCGGGTTGTTGCCTTGCAAATTGAGAATGCCGACGCCCGTAAGAACGAGCAGAAATTTCTGGTCTTTTATGCTGCTGGGTTTTGCTTCGTTTACCGCAAGGGCAGATGGGGTGATTAGCCAATTCTGACCAGCGAACGATTGAAATGATAGTGACATAAAGATTCTCCTTTCCGAAGTTCACCGCCTGACCTGGACGGTGGCGCGAACGCTGCTCGGCCCAAATATGTTGAGCCGAGCGGCCGCTGATTGCAATCTGTTATCTCAGGCTATGGGCGCCGGCGTCAGACGCATCCTTGAGTTAACGTTGCTCGATTTGCACGATTGCAACCTGGGAGCCGCCGCAGTTTACCGAGCCCACGACGTTCCTCTTGAAGGGCCATCGAAAGCTGACAAACTCGCCATCCGTTCCCCTGCAGGGCCTTATGTTCAGAACGATCCGTTGCCCCGGCACGTAGCCGCTTTCGCTGCCCGATGCAATTTCACCGGGCCTGCTGTCGCGAGAGACTGCCCCGAAGGCGACGGCTTCCGCCGCAAGCTCGCTATTCGATGGCTGTACCTGTCCGGGGCTTTTGGATGTTTCTCCGTCAGCGCGCGAGTGTTCCAGTGATACGGCTATCAACGTAGCGAGTACGAACGCAACCAATACAAATCTGAATCTTGTAGTCATGTCTGTCCTCCTAACTGGCTAGCTGCGTCGTTTGGAGAAGCGCTCTCCAAAATCCTCGCAGTCGTTGGTTATCGTGATGCTTTTCGATTCGTCCGCGGAAAGCCGCCCGCTGCCATCGGTCACGGGAGGCGTGAACACCAGACAGCGGCTTACTGCCTCGCGCCCTTCCGGCTTAAAGAGCAGATTGATATGCAAGAGACCCGCTCGATACCAGGCGCCCTCGCGACCTTCCGCAATCGAACAGACTATTTGTCTCTGAAACGATCCCGCGCCTTCATGAAGCGAAACCGGGAAGATGACCTCATTCGTTCCATCGGCAAACTTAAAGTGAAGATCGTCCGCCGGAACATTCTGGACCTCGTCCGGAGATTCAACATACAACGAGACCCGCGGACGGGGAATCAGCGCGACTCTGCCGCCTTCGTTCAGCAGCGTGAGATTGACGTGAAGCTCGAGCTGGTTGTTGCTTGCGTTGCGCGTCAGCGTTGCCTGTTCGTCTATTTCGATCCTGGGATCGGGGGCTGGCTGCTGAGGCGGATTCAAATGCCAAAGGGTCGCGACTATTCCAACGATCGCTGCGATAGGGCCGAGGATCGCAACCGCTCGCGTCATCCATCCCGCCAATCCAGGATGCCGTTTCGTCGCGCCGCGCTTTTTCTTGGCGGCCTTAGCGCGAGGATTTGCATGAGTGTCCGAAGGGGATGCGTGCGGTATGTCCACGCGCTCTTCCCTGGGTTGAAGCTGCGCTACCATAAGAAACCTCCTGTTCAGAATCGGCGGCGTGGGCCACCGGGCCACAACCTGACAGTTTTTCGGATGCAATCGAGGATGGGCCATTCCACCTCGATCTTTGTGTTCTCTCCTACTAAGGCGGGAACAGCGCTGGGATCCTATCATCCGCTTGGAGAGTTTTTTTCAACAGGCCGTTCAGTGGTGGTTTAGTTTAGTTGTAGACACGTATTCTGAATGGCAGGTTCCTTAAGGTGACCTGATCGGCAATGCCTGCTCAGGGCCCGTAGTTTTTTCACTAGCCCAGGCGTTCACGCCTGGGTGATCGACGCACGATTGAGCGTAGTCCCGTTCACGGGGCTTTTCCTTCCTGCTTGAGCGAAGGCCTGAAAGTGCCGCTGGTCATTGCGCTCACGCTTCGTCTCGAATTCCCAAATCACACGGCCCCCCCGGCCTAAAGGCGAGCCTGAAACCCGTTGAAACGGGCTAAGCGAATTATGAGGCTGCCGTGTACCCAGGCGTGAACGCCTGGGCTGCTGAAAAAGATTCGCCGCAATGTTTGTCGTTGCCGTATCTATGTCGGCCAATTGGCGCGCCCCCAACGAAACAGGTCGTTCAAGGCATCGCCGCCGGCGACATTATTGTTGTCTTCAATTACTGTACCGCGGGAATCCTACAGAATCTCGCCTCCACTTACAGTTCCTATGGCATACGGAAAGCCATCAGGCCAAGTCGCCCAAAATGGAGCACCGGAATCTCCTGTCGCTGTAAGCTAAAGAGGCCATCGCCTTAGGGCGACCAGTTACCAAACACCTATTAAGGCGGGATTACTTCTCAAATCCTATCGACTGTTAAGAGATTGTTTTCACGACACACGTTTTGGCAAGGTGTGTTACCTTCCAAAAGTGATATAATCGGCGCGGCGTACTGTTGGAGTTACGGCTCAGGGGGTTCGTATATGACACCCTCACCCAAGTCGATAACGGAACTTCTAATTGAGTGGCGAGACGGAGACGAGACGGCTTTGGACCAACTGATGCCGCTCGTGTACGAGGAGCTGCGCCGGCTTGCCCGCTACTACATGCGCCGAGAGCGGCCCAGCCATACGCTACAAAGTGCTGCTCTGGTAAATGAAGCGTATCTCAGGCTGGTCGATCACAAAGGTATGCGGTGGCAGAATAGAGCGCACTTCTATGCTGTGGCGTCGCAGGCGATGCGGCGCATTCTCGTGGATCACGCCCGGTCGCGCCAGTACTTGAAGCGCGGCGGCGCCAACAAAATGGTAGGCCTTGACGAAGCGGCAAACACGGTTCAGAAACAAGCCGCAGACGTACTCGCGCTGGATGACGCGCTCAATGACCTTTCAGCCATCGATCCGCGCAAGAGCCAGATCGTTGAAATGCGATACTTCGGCGGAATGACTGTCGAGGAGACCGCCGAGGTGCTGGGACTATCGCCCGTGACCGTTATGCGCGACTGGAGCACCGCCAAAGCATGGCTGCTCAGAGCCATCAGACACGGCGAGAGCGCTGAGAAAAACGTCCCATTGAATGATAGGGAATAGCGGTTAGTTCCCGCCTTAGTTAATGAAGGTACAAAATGACGCCGGAACGTTGGCAGCGAATAGACGATTTACTACAAGAGGCCGTTAAGCGCCCCCGACACGAGCGGGCGGCGTTTCTGGATGAAGTCTGCGCCGACGAGGCCTCCCGAAAAGAAGTCGAGTCTCTCATCTCATTTCACGAGCAAGCGGATGACTTTCTTGAAATGCCCGCATTCGAGGAAGCTGCCACCTTGCTTGCCGATCAAGGCGAGGCGTTAATAGGACTTGCCGTCGGACCCTACAGGATCGAGAGGTTACTTGGCGCCGGGGGTATGGGCGAGGTTTATCTGGCGGAGGACACGAAGCTCGACCGCAAGGTGGCGATAAAATTCCTGCCTCCTTATCTGGAGGCAGATGAGTTGGCCAAACGACGGCTCATCCGAGAGGCAAAAGCGGCCGCCCGGTTGGACCACCCAAACATCTGCGCGACTTACGAAGTCGCTGAAGAAGCCGGCCGGAGCTTCATAGTAATGCAACACGTGGAGGGGGAGACGCTTGCCGCCAGGATTCATCGCAAACCGCTTGCGCTTCCCAAGTCGCTGGATGTAGCAATCCAGGTTGCCGACGCGCTCGCCGAAGCCCACTCGCACGGGATCATTCATCGCGACATCAAACCGCAGAACATCGTGATTACCCGTCGAGGGCAGGTTAAGGTCCTCGACTTCGGTCTCGCTAAAGTGATTCGGGCTACCGGCCTGCACGAACAGAATGAAGGACCGATGCAAAGCGTGCTGTCTACGCCCGGTCTAATCTTAGGCACAGCGCCGTATATGTCTCCCGAACAGGCGAAGGGATCTTCAGTTGATGAGCGCAGCGATCTCTTCTCTATAGGCGTTGTGCTCTATGAATGCATTGCCGGCAGGCTGCCGTTCTCGGGCGGGACCGCCATGGAAATATGTTCGCAGGTGATCCACGTCAACCCGCCGCCGCCGTCTCAGCTCAATCCGCATGTGCCCCCGGAGTTGGATGCTCTAATAGCGAAGGCGCTCGCCAAAGAACCGAACGCGCGATATCAATCAGCAAGCGAGTTCCTCGACAACCTGCGCGCGGTGCGTGCCATCGCACAAGCTGAAGACCATGTGCTGACCAAACCGGTATCACCCAAGCTGCGAACTACAAAGGCAAGAACCTTAACAATCTTGTCGAGTTTATTGCGGGCGCCGCGCGCTGATCCTCTTGCTACTCTTGCGGCGCTGGCCATCGCGCTGATCCTATTGATAGCGGTCCAAAGCTGGTTTCACGGCAGGACCAATCGTCCGCCATTCGAAGCCATGCAATGGTACAGCGAGGGGAGAAGCGCGTTACGCGACGGCCTGTACAGTAAGGCAAGGAAGGCGCTCCAGCAGGCGGTGAATTCTGATAGTGACTTCGCTCTTGCCCATGTGAGCTTAGCCGAAGCGATGAAAGAGCTGGACTATCCTGAAAAGGCAATCAATCGCGAACTCTTACTCGCCGACACGCTTGTGAACCGCTCGAGTCTGCCGCCGCTCGAGGATCTCTATCTGCAAGCCATCAGGTACACAGTGCTGCGACAATTTCAGCCGGCCATCGAAACCTATCAGAAAATCGCGCGCCAGGCGCCAGATTCGGATGAGGCATACGCGTATGTCGACCTGGGACGCGCTTACGAGAAGAATGACCAACTCGACAAGGCAATTGAAAGCTATTTGAAGGCGGCAGCTCTCGCTCCCGCCGATCCGACAAGCTTTGTGCGGCTTGGCATCCTCTACGGCAGGAGGCAAGACCTTGAAAAGGCGTTGGCGGCATTCGAGAAGGCTCAAGCGATTTATCACGCCCTGAGCAATTTCGAAGGAGAAACAGAAGTGCTCTACCAGCGCGGCGCGCTCTACAATGACCTGGGCAAAATGTCCGAAGCAAAGTCGCAGCTTGAACAGGCTCGCAACCTGGCGCTGACGGTTGACAACCAACATCAGCGGATCAGAATTCTGCTACAGCTTAGCAAAGCCTACAAGGACGTTGACACCGCGCGAGCGGAACAATACGCCAACAAGGCGAAGGAGTTGGCGCAAGACAACGGCATGGAGGATCTCTCCACGCAGGCGCTGATCGAGCTCGGGAATACGTTTCGCGCCGGTCGCGATTACAGCAAGGCTGAACAGTACTTCCAGAACGCGCTCGCGTCCGCGCAGCGATACGACGGAAGACGTAACGAAGCACACGCGCGGTTTTCGCTCGGGAGTCTGCTGATCGGAGACCGGCACGATGCCGAACGTGGATTGCCTTACATCGACGAGGCGCTTGCGTTTTACGAGCCCGGAGGCTACCGCAAGGAGATGGCGGAAGGCTTGATCCAGCGGGCGCGCGCGCGGAGCTTGAAGGGAGACTACGACGGTGCGCTCGAAACGTACGAGCAGGTGCTGCAGGTGGCCGGCCAGATCGACTATCAAGCATTGCTGGCGCGCGCGCACCACGATATAGGCAATACTCTGAATCAGCAGGAGCGATATAATGAAGCGATTCCCCATCTCGAGCAAAGCTTTCAGATTCAAAACGCGTTGAACAACCATCGATATGCCGGATACAGCCTTGCGGATCGTGGCGACGCGCTCTGGCGGTTAGGCCGGTACGCGGACGCTCGCGAATCGCTCGGACGCGCCCACACCATCGCCGATCGTCCGGAAGTCAGCAGCAAGCCGCTGCTTGCCAAGATCTCCCTCATCCTTGCGTACTTGACGCTGAGCGAACGACGATTTCGTGAAGCGGCGGCAAACGCCAGGCAAGCGTTTGTGTTGAATGCTGGAGAGGAGCCGGAGGTCGATGCCAGGTGCGCTCTTGGACTCGCGCTGGCTTTTTCCGGCAAGAAGCACGACGGAAGGTCGATGTGTCAGGAGGCCATTGACATCGCGCGGCGCAATCACGATGTGCAGTCGCTTCCAAGCGCGTTGCTCGCACTGGCCGAGGTAACGTTGGAAGACGGCGATGCACCGGAAGCATTGGCAAGGACGCTCGAGGCCAAAGAAGAGTTCTCCCGCACAGGGCGGCAGGAATCTGAATGGCGTGCATGGCTCGTGGCTGGTCGCGCGAGCTTGCGAGCAGGCGACCCGGCAACCGCAAGCGAATACTTGTCGCACGCGCGCAATCTACTCGCAGGGCTCGAGGTCAAGTGGGGCACTGATCAATACACCTACTATCTCACAAGACCGGACGTTCAGCACTCTCGGCAGCAACTCAGCCAGGCACTGGATGTAAAATAAATAATCTTTTGCAAAACTCTAAAGGAGAGATCACGATGCCTCACCTACCAGCGCTTGAAGTAATAGGAGGTTCTGTCACCCTGAAGATTCCTCTCAACAAGGTTAACGCCAAAGGCGAAGTCGTTCAGACCATATTCGAGAAGGGGATACGCGAGATTGAATGCTATCCGGAAGTTGAAAAACATCATGCGCAAGAGAAATCCCAGGGCAAGGATCAGAAAGACGGCGCAAAGCAATATACCGTACAGTCGTATGCGACACCTGAAGACTCGGACGCCTATATCTACCTGATAGAAATCTCTGGCGAAGACGGGGTCTTTGAATTCCGTCCGAAGGATGGAAAAAAGTGTCAAATCAAGGTGTACTTCGCTACCGAGGAAGAGAACGAGGAAGTTCGAAAACTGATGAAGGACCGCCGATGGTCGAATACTGTGAAACGGATTCACTTAGCAGGCGACGATGACTAGAGGTCGCATGACATACGGAGGGTTGCCGCCTCCGTATGCCACACGCGGTGTCTTCGTAAACCACCGGCGCTCGGTCTAGCCTGCGCCCAGGTAGAGACAGTACGAAGTGTGATTTATAAGTGGGACTTGGTGGGCCCTTAGCTCACCCGGAACTCAGAGCGGGGGAATCAAGCATTCCGCCTGGCAACCCCGTAGAGGTGCGATGTTTATAGTTACGGACGCCGACGTGGACCCCTGGCTCCGTTAGGTGCGGTATAGAGTTGAGCGCAGGAACATTTCACCTCTACGGGGTTGGCAACATATGGAGCTCGCCACTATAAACATTCTACTCCTACGGGGTTCCAGGGAATTCTCAGGACCCTTCTTCCGGCGAAGAGTCGCGGGCGGCTCAAGTCCCGCTTTTAATCACACCCTCCTACGGCTTTGGCAACATAGGGAACGCGCCACCATAAACATTCTACCCCTACAGGGTTCCAGAGAATTCTCAACGGCGCGAAGCCACCTGCTTCAGCCTATCCTCAAAACCGCGCCAGCCTGTCTGCGTCTTGAAGCGTGATCCAGAAGTTCAGCCCGTCGCCGCAGACTCCCAAAGGGGCCGTTCCCGCGCCGGTCGAGAACGTTCCGATCGGTGTGAAGTCTGTAGCCCTCCACAAAGACACACTGTTCCCCGCGCCGTTCGTCACAAGAATACGCTCGCCATCAAAGGCCGCCTGCCGGGGGGCATTCAGCCCATTGCCGCTGAGCGTGGCGAGCACTGTCCCTGCAAGCCCGCCCGTGGCTCTCACCACGCTCACGGTATCCGAGTTGCGGTTTGGCACCCAGATGTTCGTCCCATCGAAGAATGGGTACAGCGGTGTGTTGCCCACATCAACCGTGAGCAGTATCGCTCCGTTTGAACCCAGCTTGTGAAGCTTGCCTGGGTTTCCTGCGTTATTGTCCGTCACCCACATATTCGCCCCGTCATAAATGATGCCGAAGAGTGTGCTGAATCCAGTAACCGCATTGGTGATTGAGGGCGGGTTGAGTGTGATGATTGACACCGATTCGCCAGTGGTGTTTGCGGTCCAGATTCTCTGACCGTCAAAGGCTATGCCCGAAGGGCCAGCGCCCAACGCGCTCGAAAGAGTAGTGACTGCGCCCGCCGCCTGCGTCGGATCTATCTGGTAAAGAGTGCCCGGAGTTGTGGCTCCGGTAACGAACACCTTCCCCATCGCGCACAGCACGCCAAGCGCGTTGGCCGCGCCAGTCCACGTCTGAACCACCTTGCCGTTGCTGGCTTGAACTCGCGAGATTGTTCCGCTGATGGCATTCGCCACCCACAGAGAGTCCCCGTCTGATCTAACCAGGGCGGGGCCATCTCCCACATCGGTCAAACCAAGATTGTTTGCTACCTGGGTCGTCCAGTACTGATCCAGTCCGGCTCGCCTGCTTCCTCTTTTCAACGATTGATCCATTGTGCGAGTGACGAAAGCGGCCATCTGTTCACGAGGCACGTTCGCTGACGGCGCATAAGTAGTAGCCGTCGTACCGTTCGTCAGCCCTGAAAAATACGCCGCCGCGATCGCGCAAAAGAACACGTTGTCCACAGGCACGTCTGTGAACGGCAACGTCGTCGGAACTCCTTCGCATGGGCCTGTGTTTGCGCGCAAGTGGTTTGATGTCGTGGTGATGCCGATCATCACTGCTACAAGCACTATCGCTCTAACATAACTTTTTCGGTTGCTCTCTCTGAACTTGTTCATGTGTTTCCCCTTGAGAGGCGAGTCAGAGTCGCGCCACCTTGCCCGTGTTAGCAAGCGTGAACCAGAAGTTCAGCCCGTCGCTGCACGCCCCAAATGGAAAAATAAGTGGAACGGTAGAGAACGTGCCGATCGGTGTGAAATCGGATGCCTTCCACAATGAGATGCCGTTGTTGCCGTTTGTCACGAGAATACGTTCTCCGTCGAATGCTGCCGAGATGGGTGCGTCAAGCCCGTTGCCCGAGAGTGTGGCAAGCACTGTCCCCGCAAGCGCACCCGTAGCTCTGACGACGCTGACTGTGTTCGAAGTCTCGTTTGGCACCCAGATGTTCGTCCCGTCGAATGCTGGAAACTCCGCGTTATCACCCACATCAACCGTTAATAATATCGCTCCGTTTGAATCCAACTTGCGTAAATGGTCTACCGCGGACGTGAAATCTCGATCCGTCACCCAGATATTTGTCCCGTCATAAATGATTCCGTACGCGTCAAGCAATCCAGCGCCGGCGGTGGTGACTGCCACAGGGTTAAGCGTGATGATTGAAACTGTTGAGGAGTTTGCGGTCCATATCCTCTGCCCGTCGTAGGCTATTCCTCGAGGGAGAGCTCCCAGGCTGCTTGTCACCGTAGTGACGGACCCCGCCGCTTGCGTGGGGTCTATCTGATAAAGCTTGCCTGGATTTGTCGAGCCAGTGACAAAAACCTTTCCCATCGCGCACAGCACTCCGTATGCGCTCGTTGCCCCAGTCCATGTATCCACCAATTTGCCGTCGCTTGCTCGGACTTGAGAAACTGTGTTGCTCATAAAATTCGCAACCCAAAGGTCAGTCCCGTCTGACTTGATGAGGTGTGGCTCGTTTCCAACTGTAGTCGACGCAAGGTTGTTTGCTCCCTGAATCGTCCAATACTGATCGAGTGCGGCGCGATTGCTGCCTCGCTTCAGGGACTGATCCATCGTGCGAGTGACGAAGGCCGCCATCTGCTCGCGGGTGACGTTGTCCGCGGGGCTGTAGACGCCCGGCGCTGTTCCATTGGTCAATCCTGAAAAGTATGCTTCGGCTATCGAGCAGAAGAACACGTTGGCTGCCGCTACGTCCGTGAAAGGCAAGGTAGTCGACGCCCCTCCGCACGAGCCGGTGTCCGCGCGCACCTGTATTGATGCCGCGGTTAGGAGTGTCATCGCTGCGACAAGCAACATCGCTCGCCAGTATGCTGCTCGTTGAGACCCGTTCGTCCTGTTCATGCTCTTACTCCTTGCTCCTGTCTCCTTGCTCCTGTCTCCTTGCTCTTTGCTCCTTGCTCTTTGCTCCTTGCTCCTTGCTCCTGGCTCTTTGCTCCTGGCTCTTTGCTCCTTGCTCTTTGCTTTGAGACGCGTGAGATGTCTGCCTCTGGCTCAGAACCTCGCCAGCCTGTCTGCTTCGCTAAGCGCGATCCAAAAGTACAGACCGTCGCTGCAGACTCCGTAAGGGAACGTATCAGCCCCGGTGGAGAACGAGCCGATCGGCATGAAATCTGATGCCTTCCACAACGAAACGCTGTCACCGCTCGGGTTCGTCACGATT
>DATNBZ010000063.1:0-19723 GCA_035607285.1 Blastocatellia bacterium
CATCTCAAGGCCGACCGCGAGCGAGCACAAAATTAAGACCGTAACGAACAGCATCTTTCTTAAACGCATGTTATGTCTCCCACTGGCTCCTGATGGGAAATCCTCCTCTCGTCTTCTCAGCATTCTTGGAATTTGGGTTAGATAGACTGCCTCTTGAGGTTCGGCCGAATACGTGCGGATGCCCTCCTGCCGTGAAAAGGCAATAGTGGATGATTCAAATTATGGTTTATCGTAGAGGAACCTTCGGTGGAACTGCTGGCGAACGCATGAACCCAAGGATACCCCCGGCTAACCTGAATCACAGAGTGAAAGCCGCTTATCTTAAACTAGCTAAGGGTTGTGCTGGTAGTTAATTGGAGTATAATCCGGTTACTTCCCTTAGAATCAACGTAGGTCATCAAATGTTACGTCAAGCAGGAAACATTCAAGGTGGTGAATCCGAGCCCCGGGAGCCCGTTGGATCAGAGGGCTGGAAGCCTCGAGAGGAATCGCCTACCGACCAGCCTGGAACCGCCGAAAAACTCGAACAACTGGAAACAGTGCTGCGAAGCCAGACCCTGGCGTCGTCACCAAATCTGAGAGTCTTGCTTCAATATCTGGTGGTTAAAGCGATAGGCGACCAGGAGATTCATCTAAAAGAGTACACCATTGCGACGGAGGTCTTTGGCCGCGCCGGGACTTTCGACAGTCGCACCGATTCCGTCGTTCGCGTGCAGGCTAAGAGACTTCGCACGAAGCTGCAGGAGTATTACGAACAAGAGGGCAAATCCGACAAAATCTTTATCGATGTTCCGAAGGGACACTATAGCGTGGTCTTCTCCTATATTCGGAACGGTCCAAAAGTCGAGGATGCGCTCGATATTGACGCTGAGACGATGGAAGCACCGGTCGAAGCGCCGGCTGCCTTGTCTCGTAAAGTTGATAGAGATAGAGCCTCGAAGCTCGTCTTGATCCTGACGATCATCGTGCTGGCTATCGTGATTGCGGTGCTCGCCCTCTCAGTTCGAGATTTGCAGAGACAGCCTCGAGAATCGGGCTTGGTAAATGAAGAAGCCGAAGCTGGCGCTGTCTGGCGACCCTTTTTTTCGAGCGCCACTCCAGCCCTGCTGGTCTTAAGCAATCCGGCAGTCTATCGCTTCTCAAATGCAGCGGACCCGGATGTGCTATTGAAGAAATCTGTGGAGCTAACGCCGGAGCAGGCTGGCTGGTTGGCTGAAGCGCTCAAAGACAGATTTGTAATGAGACAAAACCGCATCCCAAAACTGATCCTCGCCCCGGCAGATTACACAGGCGTGGGTGAAGCGATTGGTTTGCAACTTGTCGCAGACCTTTTCCGGTCCGCGGGCAAGAGCATCACGCTCAAGCAGAGTCGCACCGTGAGCGCGGAAGACATGAAGACTTATAACGTGATCTCACTTGGAAGCGTCTGGGCAAATGATTGGTCCGGGAAGCTGCCGATTAAGGAAGATTTCACATACAGCGTCAACGCAACGATCATTAATGCGAGCCCCGAGCCCGGGGAGGAGAAAGAGTACCGCCCTCGATTCAACGAGCGAACCGGAGACTTAGTCGAAGATTATGGTCTCATTACGGTCAAGCCAGGCGTAACCGACGAAACCACTTTGATGATTCTGGCCGGCGTTAAGAGCGAGGGTACACAGGCAGCCGCCGAGTACGTCACCAAGAAAGAGTATCTAAGCACCCTCAACCAGCACCTGCAACAACTGTCGGCAAAATCGGGCCCGCCGAAATACTATCAGGTCCTGCTGAAGGTCGATGTGGACAACGGAATCCCGATCACTGCGTCCATTCTAACTATTCACCGGCTGGAAGTGACAAGAAATCCGACTGATCACTGAGTAGCCGTTCCCTTCAACTCTTATCGATTCTTCTCGGCCGCCAGGGTCAACACGCGTTGCTTCCACTGTGACACCGGGATGTTCTTGAGTTCGGAGATTTCCGCCGCCAGAATCACGAGCCTCCTGACGGGATCAATGATTGCGAATTCAACTTCCGCCTTGGGTTTTGAAGCCTGCTCGAGCATAGCCAGTTTCGCCGTGCGCCATTCCATCGGAGGAGCCACGTCCGCGGCAAGGTACGATAACGCTTCAAGCCCCGCGTCGCCGATATCTGCAAGGTCGCGAGGAAGTCGCTCGGCCTCGAAAAGTATCGGAGACTGATGGATTGTCACTTCGAGCGCTGGCCGGACATCTCGCCACTGAGCCAGAAGAATTTTTATGCGGTCCCGATTCTGCCGGAAGAGAGGGGCATCAGAGAGCAAGCCGTCAACGAGCCCACTAAACTCTCGCGCGCCGCGGCTGTCGGGAGTCGCCGCGTCGATCAATCGAGTCAGCGGAGCAAGCATCGTGGCCGGGTGCGCTTGAGAGCGGTGATATTCCTTAACCGGCTCAACTACCGAAGCAAGGGTTTTCAGCGGACCAATATCGTTTGTCCGCGTCAGCCGCCTGAGCAGCATATCCACATTCTTTTCGTGAGTCAGTCCCAGCTCTTCGAGTTGGAGACTGACCGCATCCAGACGCCTGTACATATCATTGACGTCGGTAACATTGCGAGCGGACCACAGCCGCTCTGCGATTGCGGCAGTGCGCGGCCAGATGCGCGAGTCGATAGTTTCAGGGCTGACCCACTCGCCCCACATCGTTGCTTCACCTCCGAGGATGTGGGCCAATTCGCTCTCGCTGAGAGTGCTGTCCGCTGCAACCGGATCGACCTTGTAATGTTGCGAGGCGGGATACATCAGATCGATGTAAAATCCCGACGACAAAATCCCGTCGTACCCTTTTCGCGCTGCTTCGGCGAGTGATGCGGGTCCTCGCCACGAATGTATGACCGTGTCTTTGGGAAGATCAGGGTGCAGGATCTCATCCCATCCAATCATTTTTTTGCCAAGCTTCTGAAGGATCTTAGACACGCGCTTGTTGAAGTAAGCCTGAAGAGCGTGATTGTCCTTGATTCCGTTCGCTTTCATGAAGGCTTGAATCCGTTCGTTCTTGTCCCACTGATGGCCTTCGTTTTCGTCTCCGCCGATGTGAAGGTACTCGTCCGGGAAAAGCTGAGCCATCTCGGTAAAGAAGCCTTCCAGAAATTTGTAAAGTTCCTCACGCGTCGGGTCGAACGCGGGATCAAATATCCCGTTCTTGCGCTCGATCTTGAATGGTCCCGGCGCGCTCCCGAATTCAGGATAACCGACCAGCCAGCTCGTTGCGTGGCCAGGCATATCGAATTCCGGCAGCACTCGAATGCCGCGATCGCGCGCATAAGCTATGATTTCGCGCGCCTGGTCCTGAGTGTAAAAGAGACCATCCGAACCAATCTGGTGGAGCTTCGGATAGCGTTTCGATTCGATTCGAAATCCCTGGTCTTCCGTTAAGTGCCAGTGAAGCACGTTGAGCTTGACCGCCGCCATCCCATCGAGATTGCGCTTTAGTACTTCCATCGGCTCAAAGTGACGTCCCACATCTATAAGCAGACCCCGCCAGGGAAAACGCGGCTTATCTTGAATGCTGACCGATGGTATGAAATATCCCTGGGGATCACCTTCAAGCAGTTGCAGGAAAGTCTCAAGCCCTCGGATTGCGCCGATCACAGTCGCCGCTTTAAGGGCGGCTTGTTTCTCAGACACGTCAAGCGAGTACGATTCGTCTTCTCTAATTGAAGGAACCGGCGAGCCCGGTCCCTTGCATTGGATGAGTAGCGTTGCGGTTTGAGAATCGCTCGCCGGAGCGCGCATGAACTCAAATCCCGTCCGCCCTTCCAGCCGGCGAGACGCCCGGTAAATTCCGGCTTCGAGCCTCGCGTCCGTATGACCATCGGTCGCAACCGTGAAGGAAGCATCAATCTTCAGCCTGCCGGACAAGAAATGAATTGCCGACGGCGCCGGCATAAGCCGATGCTGTCGGTTGGCAGGTTGGGCGGTCTCAATCTGCTGCGCGGGAGCAACTACCGAGCAGGCCAGAAGCAGGCAAATTGCGAACTTCGTCTCTTTCATTGGTTCCTCGATTGTCTCGCGGTTATGTTCAAACCGTTGTAGTAATCTTCGCAAGCGAACGTGGGCGATCCGGACTCAACCCCTTGGCCTTTGCCAGCAGCGCGGTGAAGAGTTGCGCCGGAATAATGTAAGGAATGGGCGAAAGCATTTCGGTGATCCGTTCGGGTATTCTAAAACCTCGAGTCGCATGCCTGAGCACTTCGCTCTCGCTGGATATCACAATCGTTTCCGCACCCAGTTTCGTCAACGTGCGCAGCAAGTCCTTCATCCCGTTAAAAGTCTTTCCGGGCGGCGCGAAGAGAAAAACCGGAAACGTCCGCTCAACCATCGCAATCGGCCCATGTAGAAAATCAGCCGAGGAGAATCGCTCGGCCACAACGTAGCAGGTTTCCATCAACTTGATCGCAAACTCGTAGGCGTTGGCATAGTTCAAGCCCCGCCCAACAACGACACAATGGTCCATGAGCGCATATCGTTCGACGGTTTGTTCGATATGCGGGAGCAGTTCAAGCGAAGCCGCCGCCAGCTCCGGCAGCCGTTCGACTTCCCCAAATCGCTTGCTTCCGTTCAGGGCAGCGGCCAGCAAATGAAAGATCATCAACTGACCGGTGTATGTCTTCGTAGCCGGAACGCTTCGTTCGCGTCCGGCATGAATCAGGAAAGTCTCGTCCGCGATGCGCGCCATCGCCGAGCCGGATTCATTCGTGATGGCAAGCGTTGTCGCTCCGCCGCGCCGTGAGTTTTCCAAAACGATATTGACGTCAGCGCCCTCGCCCGATTGCGAGATCCCGATTACCAACGCGTCTCGCAGATCCATTTTGGTGCGGTAAAGAGTGTGGACTGAAGGAGCGGCGAGCGAAACCGGTATGCCGGTGCTGATCTCGAGAAGATATCGCCCAAACAGGGCCGCGTTATCAGAACTGCCTCGCGCGATCAACACGATCAAGCGTATCCGGCGCTTGCTAAGCGACTCGGCAAAACGCGCAATGCGGGACCCCTCGCGCTTGAGTGTGCGCTCGAGCGCGGCTGGTTGCTGTTTGATTTCCGCGAGCATTACCGACATGTTCGTTTGAAGCACTTCCCGGCAATACGGCGCCGTTCAGATCCGACCGGCCTTCATCTCGGAATCGCCTCGTTAGGCTTCACGACCCGTATCCAATGATCCGTGAAGCTGGTATGCGTACCCGGTATTTCGACCCTCGGCATGTGACAGCCCGCGCACTTTTCCTTGCCCACGGGACAAGCGCGCGATGTTCGCGTTGCCGTTTCAGCCTGCTGCGAACTCGAGAGGTGACACGCAAGGCACTTTGCATCATAGAAAGAAGACTCGCGCTGCAGCTTGTCATGCGGATCGTGACAGGCGACGCAACTGATTCTCGAATCGATCCTGTTGTGGCCCTTGCTGTTGAAGATCCTATACGGTTGAAACCGAACGTTCTGAAACCCGCCCTGCGCGGGCATCTGCATGACCTGCAGGAAACCTCGGTGACATGCGCCACAGAACTCCTGCGACAGGGTGATTGAATCCAGCGTTCGCGGATTGAAGATCTGTGGTCCTTTAGAGTCGCGGGAATTGACCGCCGCAATATGGTTCGCGCCGGGACCGTGGCAAGCTTCGCAGGTAACACCGGGAACCATGTTTTCCAGTCGCAACTTCTGTCCACTAATCGCTGCGGGCGCATGACAGCCGAAGCAATCCACAGCCTCAGTGCCAATCAGGCGGCGCCCCAGCGCTTCTTCGAGCGTGCCGGGAACCGCTGTCTTCTGGCCGATCGTCAGATCCAGATTTTGAATCGTTTGATAGTAGCTTATGCGGCATTCATAAAGCACTTCGTTGTGCTTAAGCACGTATGTCTGGCCTGCTCTACCGCGACCGAAGCAGTAGAGAATCGGTTCGGATATCGTGTTTACGCCGTCGCTGACGGTATAGATACTGCGGGTATCCTGTCGCACAATCTGATACGAATAAGGTCCTTCGCGAAATGTCATCCGAGGACGCTGGCTCAGCACTTCGCACTCGCTTGTGGACTCCAGCGCGTGAGCCATTGAAGTACCTGGATGGGTCGCTGCCTGATGCTTGTGGCATTGAGCGCATGCGCGCGCGCCAACGTAAGCAATCCCCGGCGAGTCGTCAGTTGGCCGCCAGTCAGATAACGGATTCCGTTTCATCTGCATCCGTCCGCTGATTAGACTCGAGCTCCCGAGACCGATGACAGCGAGGAGAGCGAGACTTACAATCACCAGACTTTTCTTACCAGCGTCGGTCATGAACTCGTCCTAAGAGGCGGTGCTGACGGCTCAGATCTGCAGGCCTTCGCCCGTGCCGTTCGGCGGCCGTTCACATCTCGGCAAAACCTGCCGATTACTTCGGTGTCGCTAATTTACCCTTAGCGATGCCCTCACCCTCAACCACCCTGATATAAGTGTTCAGTGGCGGATTCGTTAGTTTGTCCACCTTACCGCCGGGCCAGCGGATCTCAACACTGTCAATCGTCGAAGCCGAACCAACACCAAGCACGTCGCGCGGATCGTGCGATGCCAGGTAGCTCCCGCCGGCAGTTTTCAAGCGGCTTCGCTTTATGCCGCCGGCTTGCCACGTAATGACTGCCCCGACGCCAGCGGGGTTGCTCCTGATGCCGACCAGTTGCAGACCGAGCCAGTGGTTCCGATTACCACCCTTGTTGTGCAGCAGAATCGGCGCTTCACCGTTATTCGAAATGAGCACGTCCAGAAAGCCGTCATTGTCAAAGTCACCGACGGCCATTCCTCGCCCGGAAAACTCTCGGGTGAAAACCGCGCCCGACGTAGCGCTTACGTTCTTGAATCCGTGCCCGGTATTCTCGAACATCAGCAGCGGTTCTTTGTACTTCACATGCTTTAACCGCATCTCGATCAGATCATCCGGATGGCCGTTGACCAGCAACAAGTCCGGATCGCCGTCGTTGTCGTAATCGAAGAACTTCAAACCCCAACCGCTCAGCAACTGAGTGGCTGGTCCAATCTCCCCGGGTTCGTCGGCAAAGGTCAGGTCCTTCTGGTTGTGATATAGACTGAAGAATTCCTGATCGATGTTTGCGACAAAGAGGTCTTGCCAGCCGTCGCCATCATAGTCGGTTGCGTCCACGCCCATGCCGGAGCGCGGGCTTCCGGCTTCGCTGTACGCGACGCCCGCCCCAAGCCCTGCCTCTTCGAACTTACCGCCCCCTTTGTTGATGAAAAGGAAATTCGGCATCGTATCATTCGCTACAAACAAATCCATCAGACCGTCGTTGTTCACGTCGGTTGCGACCGCGCCGAAGGACTTGCCGGGATAGTTCGCAATTCCCGACTCCTTGCTGACGTCGGCAAACGTGCCATTGCCGTTGTTGTGAAAAAGACGGCTCGGCCTCGGTTTGAAAAGTCGCGGTACACAATAATAGCGCCGCTTCAGGGTCTCATCAGTGCAAAGGGTTATCTGTGACTTGTCATAATAAACGAAGCTGGAGACGAACAGATCAAGTTTGCCGTCTCCGTCATAGTCAAACCAGACGGCGCATGTAGACCATCCGGGCGCGGCAACGCCGGCCTTGTCGGTCACGTCGGTAAACGTCCCGTTCCCATTATTGTGATAAAGAATGTTGCGTCCGTAGCTGGTCACGTAAAGATCGACCCAGCCGTCTCCGTCGTAATCTCCGGCAGCCGCGCCCATTCCAAAAGTTCCACCGGTGACGCCGGCCTTATCCGACACATCCGTAAACGTGCCGTCGCGATTATTGTGGTAAAGCGCGTTCTTCATCGGGGTCTTGGGCGTAAAGAAGTCCGACGCCCCGCTGTTGACCAGATAGATATCCATCCAGCCGTCATTATCATAATCGAAGAAAGCGCATCCGGCGCCTACCGTTTCGGGCAGGAAGCGCTCGGTTGAATGCGCATTATCATGAACCCAGGTGATCCCACTCACTTTGGCGGGCACTTCTTCAAACGTGACGACCGTCACAGGACCCGCCGCTTGTTGAGGTTTGGCGTTGAACAGTGGATTGAGAGCAAGAATGGACGTCGCCAGAAGGACGCAACTTTTGCTTCTAGGATTGAGTGCAATTTTGATAGTCAATTCTTCTCGTACCGTAAGTCCACCCTCGCAGGAATCTACTTAGTAGTTAGTCACACTTCCGTTGATGGACCTGTATGGGCGGCCCTCCGTGGCTGCCCCTCCTGCGGCATGGCGTTTCGCTTCCGGGAAGAGGGGCGGCCACGGAGGGCCGCCCATACAGGTCCATCAACCGAAGCGTGACTGACTACTAGTCCGCAAGCTGGCAGCTTGTCGCACCGGATCACTGCGTTATGACGAATGATGCCTCTTGCTTGATCGTCTTATGTGCGACCATATCCAGCGCCTCGATCACAGCAACGTACTTGCCCGGCGTCAGTCCTGAAAGGCTGGCGAACTTCGCAAACGCCATGCGCGGAACCGGCTGAGTCACGGTTTCGGTCAACACGTAGTCGATAGGTCTAACCGCCTGTTTATTGTCCTTCATCAGCGTCACCGTAACGCGCACCAACCCCTTGCCTGAATCCGGGCTCACGGCGGCGCCATACAAGTCGAAGAATATTATCAAGTTGTCCGTGACGCGAAATTCGCGGCTGGGCAGGGGGCGAATCTGGATCTGTCCTTCGGTTAGCACATCGACCGGGCCGGAAGCTCCGGGCTGAGTTTTTATAGGCACGGCATGTCGGCTCAACACCACTGCAGAAGCCGAAAACTCAGTGTTCGCCTCAGGCAAGACGAGCGTCGTTCTTCTTGCCGCCATCTTCCCGGACAGCTTGTCTCTGACGATTAATTCGATGGTATATGTGCCCGGGTCCAGTTCTGCATCTTGTCGATAAAAAATGTTGTTGTTCAGGATCGCGCGATACTGCTCGTCGGTCAGCGCAATATCGAAACCGGACCCGAGACGGGCGATGATCCTGTCCGACGATTCTCGGATTACGCCGAAGAAATCGAACTGCAGATGTTGTTTGTCGCCCTTCTTATCGAACTTCACGGCAGCAGGCGGGACTTCCATTGAGAGCGGGATTATATATCGCCCCTGTTTGGATCTGAACGGACTCAACTCGACAAACAATGGCAAAGCAGGATTGGCTTCGACCGCCGGAAGGTTCGCCAGCAGTTTCTTGTCATCCGGCGAGAGAACAACCAGGTCGTCAGCAGCGTTGGCGTAGTACCCTGAGCGCGCGGTCACGCGCGCATCCGGTCGCCGGACCTCAACCCTTATCTTGCGCAAGCCGCCATCAAAGTTCTGGTCCGTGCTGTAGTAGCCCAGCGTGTAGCGAGAGCGGATTTCCTGGTCGATCCGGTCGAGACCCCTGGAAAGGTCATTGGTACCCTTGATCAACTCTCCGCCGGTATCGCCCGAGATTCGGTATAGGATATCGTACTCGCGGTTAGCACCCTCGTGCCGCACATTATCAAACACATTTTCGCCGCCGGCTGTTCGCATACGGCTATCGGTGCTCATCGTTGCCGCGACTCCCGATAGCGGCGCGCTGGGGACCGGCGCGTTAGAACCCGGACCGCCTGTTCTCAGGCCGGCAGAGTCTATGATGTAAATGGCGACGTTCGCCCGATTAGCAATATCAATCACACTTTGCACTTGCCAATCGAGGATCGCGGGGGCAACAAAGCCCTGCGAAAATACCACCAGCGTTTTCTTCCCGGGTATCGACCGTTGAGCCTCGCAGATAGCTGCGAGCGCTGCCAGCATCGGGCGCGCTTGCTGAGCGCTCAACTGCGACCGGAGTTGTACAAACCGCACCAGCGCATGCGCGGCGAGCATCGCCTGGGCGGCAGCCGAACCCTGCGCGGCCGCCGCCGCTGTGGCCGGCAGATTAATGTCTCCAGAGCCCGCCACCTCCGACCTTGTCCGGTCTATGTCTTCTGCAAGACGGGCCTGTTCGAGGTTCTTATTTGAGCCGGTTAGAAGCCAGGCGTTTTCCACCGCCGCGATCAGCTTCTGCTTATCCTGCGTGAACGGCTGAAGCACCCGCAAATCAGTAGACACTCCGAACACCGCAACTGTATCGGTGTCGGCAATGCGCTCGCGAATGTACTTGAGCACGCCTTCTCGCACCTGCTTCATGTTTGTGAGGTCCGTCGTCCCGCCATCCAATATGAGCGACATGATATTTGTCGGCATGCCGCTGGACTGGACCGATTGCGCCGGGGCCGAGTTCGGTTGACGCCCTTTGCCATCGGAGAGAGGCGGATCGAAAAAACCCACGGTCTGCCGAACGTCATTTTCAAAGATGCTGAAGTCTTCAGGCTTCAAATCGGTGATGTATCTTCCCTTGCCGTCCTTCACCATCACGTCCACGGCCGTAAGATTCGCTTTGAGCTTGATGGTCTCGTCCTGGCTCTTTTGGCCCTCCTTACTCTTTTGCGATTGAGCTTCCGCCGGCATTGAAGCGACGGCGAGCACCATAAGCGCTCCGATGCGCAGCCGACGAATTAACGTTATCCAAACCACATCCAATGAAGATCGAAGGACGAACACGCCTCACCTCCCTGTTACATTGCGCGTTGGACGTTAAGGGCACTCCTGTATGGGCGGTCCTCCGTGGCCGCCCCTCAATGGAGAAGCGCTTCATCGAAGGAGGGGCGGCCACGGAGGACCGCCCATACAGGGCTACCGATTTCTCTACACTCGTCACCGCGGAGCCGGCCGCGTTGGACTTACCAGATCGCCGTCGTTTTGCCCCTTGCTGGACTTCAACTTTTCAACTATCTCCATCTCTTTCTGTGCTCGTTGCGAATCATTGAGCCGCGAATACAGAAGGGCAAGATTATAGTGCGCCTTTGAGTCATCTGGATTCAGCCGCACTCCGATTTCGAGTTCCTGTTGAGCGCGCGGATAGTTCTTCATCTTTAGATAAGTCGCCCCGAGCGCAATATGCGGATGCGCGAATGACGGTGAGAGCTGTATGGATTTTGCAAAAAACTCCACCGCCCTCTCGTCCTCTTTCTGCTCCTGTGCGATCAGCCCGAGGTAGTAGAACGTCTCCGGAGTGGCGGCGTCTTTCCTGATGCTTTTCTCAAGCCACTCCCGCGCGTCGGCGTAAGACTTTTCCTTCAGCAGAGTATAGCCGAGATAGGTCTGACCCTGCGCATTGTCTGGTTGCAGTTTAAGGAACTGACGGAAGACCAGTTCGGCCTCCTGAAGATCCGGTTTCGTTAGCCACGCGACGCCGAGAGCGAAATAGTACGACGGCTCTTTGGGCCTGAGATCAATGGCTCGCTTAAGAGCTATGATCGCGTCGGCGCCGAGCTGTGCTTTGACCGCAATGAGCGCAAATTTGTATAGCAGATCGGGGGAATCTCCGATCGCCGCCTTCGCGCGCCCAAGATAAAGGAATGCCGTGTTGGCGTCCCCTTTCCTCTGATAGATAGCAGCCAGACCCAGCAATGCATCGCTGTTTGTTGCGGCTTCGTTCAACGCCAGAAGATAGCTTTCCTCCGCCTTCTCCAAATTGTCTTTTCTCGAATAAGCATCACCGAGCAGGGCAAATAACGGGGCGGAGGGAGACTGGGATTTCCTGGCCTCGGCGATTGTGTTGATGCCCTCATCAATCTGACCCTGAGCGAGCAGCAACCACGCAAGTTTGTAGGATGCATCGCCGTTCCGCGGATCCAGGCGGAGTACTTCCCTCAACTCTGAAGCGGTCTTTTCATTCTCTCCCTTCAGCAAATAAAGATAAGCCAGATTCATATGCGCCCCGATCAACTGGTGATCGATGCTGATTGCGCGCGTAAAGAGCGACTCCGCCTCACTCAGCCTCCCCTGCTTTGCCCGAATCGTGCCGAGCAGATCAAGCGCCGCGGCATCGCGAGGTCTGATACGAAGGACCGTGTTTAGTTCGCGCTCTGCCTCTTGGATCCGATTATCGCCAATAAGCGTGGTGGCCTTCTCAATTCGATCGGTTAAAGAGATCTCCTGACCTGAGACCTTTAGTGGAATAAATGAAATCGAAAAGAGCGCGAGAGCAACCGCTAACCGGCACGCGGAACTGAACACGGCTTCCGGCGCCGAACCATATCGCCTTCCTCCGCGAGGCACGTTTCGTTTAGGCCGGCAATCTGAGAAATCTGGCAGAGCGGTAACCATAGCTTCACAAACCAACTACTTAAGGTAAGGAGAATGACATTACGTCACAGTCGAGCGCCGCGCCCGATCACGGCGCCTCGAGCGAGTCTTAACGGCCAGCCGCCGCGACCCTCTTAAAATCCTTTTGGTCAATAACACCTTGACCTTCTTTTACGGTAAGTATCTTGTTCACATTCGCGTTGGTAATTCTATCGACCACGCCGCTGGGCCAGCGGATCTCGATCAGGTCAATTTTCGTCCGCTTCTCAAAGCCAAAGGGCAGCCTCAGATCGCTCTGAGAAATATAGCTCCCGCCGCTTCGCACTTCATCGATCTGGGTCAGGTCCCCGGACACTACTTTGACTCGAGCGCCAATACCATCGCGATTGCTTTTCACTCCCACGGTCTTGATCAAGATAGAATTATTCGCGTTGCCGCCGTCATTGCGCAGAAGTTGCGGCGGGCCGTCCAGATCGTTGACGACCATGTCAACGTCGCCGTCATTGTCTATGTCGCCGAATGCAACTCCTCTCCCCGCGCGTTCCTGCATCAACGGCGCTCCGAATTGCTCGGCCACCTCCGAAAAAGTTCCGTCGCGGTTGTTGTGGTGGAGCAGCTTGCGCTGCCGATAGTGCTCCAACTGGGGGTAGACGTGTCCGCACGCTATGAACAGATCGACCCAGCCGTCGTTGTCGTAATCGATGAACTTGGTGCCCCAGCGAACAAATGGCATGCTCACCGCGGCGACCTTGGACTTGTAAGCGACGTCCGTGAAAAAGTTATTCCCGTCATTGTGGTAAAGCGTGTCGTAGTCGTCCACGAAGTTAGTAATAAAGATATCTAATCGACCATCGTGATCGTAGTCACCGACGGTAACCCCCATGCTGCCCTGCTCGGACCCGTTCTCGCTTAGCGCGGTGCCCGAGACAAAGCCGATCTCTTTGAACGTGCCGTCCCCGTTGTTGTGGTAGAGAAGATTCGGCGTCGAATCGTCCGCCACAAAGATATCGACGAGTCCGTCATCATCAAGGTCGCTGCAGATGACGCCCATTCCAAAATAGCCATTCGGGTCTGAGACGCCGGCCTTCTTCGAGACATCTGAGAAGGTGCCATCCCGGTTATTGTGGAAGAGCGAGTCGCCCGAGCCGCGCAATCCCCTGGGACCGCACTGCACTGCTATGCCTTTGTACTGGCATGTCTTATCTTTACCAAACTCGGGAAGATGGTTGAGATCGTACTCGACGTAATTGGCAACGAACAGGTCCACATAACCGTCGTGGTCGTAGTCTACGAAGGCGGCGCCGGTTGACCAACGTCCATCGGATACTCCGGCGGATTTGGTTACATCGCTAAAGTTTCCGTTGCCATTGTTCTTAAAAAGGTGGTTTCCACCAAGGCAAGTAACATACAGGTCGTCAAAGCCGTCGTTGTTATAATCGCCAACCGCGACACCCATCCCCCAACCAACGTCCGCCAGTCCGGATTTGTCGGTGACATCGGTAAAGGTGCCGTCGCCGTTGTTGCGATACAGCGCGCTCCTGGTTTTTCCACCCTGTCTATAAAGATCTACTGTAAGACAGTTCACAAAGTAGATGTCGAGATAACCATCATTGTCGAAATCGAAGAGTGCAACCCCTCCGCTCATTGACTCCACGAGATATCTCTTGTCGGCCGAAGCGGCGTGTTTGAACGTAATGCCCGCTTTGTTTGTAATATCAGTGAAAATAATGCGACCCGACTGATTGCCCGTCGCCGAGGCAGCAACCACGAATATGATAAAAATCGATAACCGACGGAATCTGCTGAACAAAACTGGTCACCTCTTTCAACTCTACTGGCTCGTCTGTCCGCGCGCTTTATCCTTGAGCTGTTTGGAAATTTCAATATGGCTCTCGCCTTCCGCCTTGCGCCCGGCCTGAAGGTAAGCGCGGCCAAGTTGATAATGAACATAGGATTCGCCGGGCTTGAGTTTTGCGGCGACTTCAAGGCTCTGGATCGCACCCTTAACGTCACCTTGCTGAAGCAAAGCCTTGCCTAACTCATAATGCGCCTCCGCGTAGTCCGGCTTGAGCTGAACTATTTCTCGCATTAGCTTTATGCCTCGCTCAGTTTTTTGACTTGCCAGCAAGACAAAGGCTAAATGGTACTTTGCCTGGATATCACTCGGGTTGATGGTCAACTCGCTTTCGAACTCCTGCCCGGCGCTTTCGAACTTTCCGGCCTTGAGGTAGACCAACCCTGTGTAGTAGTGAGCCAAACGTGTCCTGGCGTCCAATGCCAGTGCCGCCGCTAATTCTTCGAGCGATTTCGTAGTGTCACCCTGTTCGTAGTATGCCTGTCCGAGAAGGATGTGGAGTTGGGGAGAGCTGCCGCTCATCGCGACCATCTGCTGAATGACGCGATTCGCTGCGTCGTGCCTGGCCTCCTTGATCAGCGAAACCGCAAGCGTGTAATAGAGCGTGGCGTCATTAGGTTTCACCGAGATAACTTCGGATAGCAGTTCCGAGGCCCGCGAAAAGCCGTCAGTCATGAAGTAACTCATCCCGAGTAACTGCTTCGCGGAAACGTTATTGGGGTTTGCTTTCAGCTCGCTTTCCAGTGGAGGAATGGCTTGCTTGTACAACTCGGCCTTGTAGCAGGCCAGGCCCCAGTTGAAGCTGATATCGGGAAGTTGCGGGTCCCAGCCGGCGGCCTGCGCGAACTGTTCTGCCGCTGCGCGGAAGTCTTGTCGCTCAGCTCGAAGTAATCCCACATTATTGTGCGCACTGGCGACGACCTTTGCGTAATACGCGGCGCCGTTCTTCAAGTCGATTGCGGTCTTATCGTCCACTGGATTTGATTCGGCGACGGTACCTTCTACCGAGAGAATCTCCGGAAACTTTCCATTTTGCTCGTGCAGGTTCGCGGAGTTCAGGAAGGTTGTGGTTTTTTCTTCATCCCTCTTATGTCCCTGCATCTTTAGATCCAGAGCGACCTGCAACTCTTTTTGGCCCTCTTCAGTTTGACCAGTTCTCAGTAATGACTGCGCAAGCCTGTAGTGGGCGGAAGAAACTTGATATTCGTTATGGTCCAGCGACGGATTGAACAGTATGGCTTTTCTAAGCACCTCAATCGCCTTCTCATGCTTTCCCAATGCTTGATAGCCTTCACCCAGATAAAAGTACGGGTCGGGATTTTTCGGTTGGCTCTGGGAGGCTTTCTCCAGGAGCGGAATAGCCGGCTCCCACTTTCTCTGAATTGCATAGATAATCCCAAGATAATAATTGGCAAAGAATTCATCGGGGTGAGAGGCCAGCTCGACTTTGAACTCCTGCTCAGCATCGTCGAGCTTTGAGACGCCATCCTTCAGCAGAAAGGTTAGACCGAGGTAGTAATGAACGCGTGGAAAATGGCCGTCGATAGCAGCAGCCCGCTTGAATTCTTCGATCGCCTCCGCCAAAAATCCCGTCTCTCGGTAAGCGCGCCCAAACAGGACGCGAAGCTCCGGTCGGTCGCCCAGTTTTGCAAGCATCCGATCATAAACTCTCTTAGCCGGATCGAATTGACGCTGTTTCAGGTAAACCAACCCCAGCGTATACGAGACGTCGTAGTCGTTAGGCGTGAGTTTCAGCGCCGCTTGTAGTTCCTCCGCGGATTTGCGAAGTTCTCCAAGCATGAAATAGCTCTTGCCCGCCATGTGGTGCGCTCCCGTATTTTGAGGGTTGCGAGCCAGAGCTTTGGTAAGCGCAACCAGAGCCTTGTCGAATTGCTCTGAGTTGAAATACGCGATCGCCAAATCTACGAGAATGCCGTCGTCATCCGGGCTGTAAGCCGCAGCGGCTTCAAGAGCTGTGATTGCGTTCTTAAAATCCTTTTGTGCCGAGTAGACTCTTCCGAGCTTACCGTACGCTTCGGCCAGGATAGCTGTGTATTCAATCTCGGCCGCGGCCGGGTTTCCCGCTCGGCGTTGCGCTTCAGCGGTTTCATAGTGTTGCCGAATCGTATCGCGGGGCGATTGAAGAGGGAGAATCAGGAGTAGGAGACCAACAAAGGAAGAGGACATCACAGACTACCGTTACGGACCTCGCAAGTCTTCGTTATGCGGAGAGCAAAGCCACAGTCAAGCCCGGCTTTCTATTCGGCCAGCCCGAACTATATCTTAGAGCCGAACCTGAATCAAACCTGCTTGTTTCGCAAAAAGGGCAGGCCTATACTGGTGGCTCAACGAGTACCACCCGCGGAGGTTACTATGACTCTCCAAACCGCGACCGTATCTCCCAAATGGCTCGGATTGATAGCTGCCGCTTTCGTCTTCGCGATGCCGATTATGGCGCAGCAAGGGCCGAGGCCGCCGGGTGATGTAGATCCTGCCCGCGCCCGCTTTGAAGATACCAGCAAACGCGAAATGCAACTGCGCGGCTTGGGTAATATGCCAAAGAAGCCTGCCGACCCGAAGCAGCTTCAGGCCCTGATGGCCCAGGTGCAAGAGGATTTTGAACGAATACTTACTCTTCATAACCAGATCGCCCGTGCAATAACCAAAGATCAGACTCTCGCCGTTGACTTTGTTTCAGATGCAACGGCCGAAATAAGAAAGCGAGCGACTCGCTTACAAGCTACACTGGCGTTTGAGAAACCGGAGGCCAGTGAACAGAACCGGGAAAAGCGGAAACAACTCGATGACGGGCAACTGAAAGATGCCCTTGTGATGTTGTGTAAGCGCATCGAGAGTTTTGTTGCCAATCCTGTTATCAAGACTCCAGGAACAATTGACGCCCAGCAATCAGCCAACGCGGGTCGGGACCTTCAGGATGTCATAGAACTCGGCGACAGCATCAACAAAAGCGCCAAGCGGCTAAAGGAAAAGTCCAGGTGACCAGTAGCATAAATCATCTGCCTTGAGAACCGCCGCTTCAGGTTTTGCGCTTCGAGGGCCGCGCCCGCCAGTGCTTGAGTTTTGTTTCTGGGCTATCAACCCGCCACCTTGCTCTCTTTAACGTCAGCTCCAAAAAGCAAGGGCGGGGGAAATGGACTGCTCCCGTTTCCCCCGCCCACTCACACACTCGAACGCGCGCGCTAGAAAGTGAACTTCAATCCAAATTGAATCTCGCGCGGCCCTCGATCCTGACTCAACCTGCCGAAGTTCGGGTTGGTGGATTTGCCGGTGGCTCTATCAAGCGCCAGGTTTGTATCCAGCCCAAGGAAATTTGGGTGGTTGAAAACGTTGAACATCTCCGCGCGGAATTGAATGCCGTAGTGTTCGAGCAACTTCCAATTCTTATTGACAGAGAAATCGACGTTGCTAATCCCGGGTAGAGTTATCGTACCACGACCCAGGTCGCCGAACTTTCCTATCGCCGGTAGAGCGAATGCCGCGGCATTGAGGTACTGCAGCGGATCTCCCGTGTGGAGATAGATCGGAACCCCGGCAACGAGATTAGGCCGCGGATTGGTTGAAACAGCTACGCCGGCAGTATTAACAGAGTCCGTTATCTCCGCAGGAGTGCCGTCCAGGAAGGAGACAATCGTGTTGAATTGCCAATCTCCCAGAGCTTGACGCGCAACGGAGCCGAATCCCTGCCCCCACTGTTTAAACGAAGGCAACACATAGACCGCATTGGCGACGAACATGTGCCGGCGGTCCAGGTCCGCGTTGCCGCGGTCGAGGTCGTAGTTGAACGGATCGCTGGTGTTGCTGGTGAAGGACGAAAGCGGAACGTTCGTAATGGTGTGCGACCAGGTGTAAGAAAGCTGGAAGGACAGACGCTTTGTAAATTGGCGGTTCACCCAAACCTGAAGCGCATGGTAATGTGAGTCACCCGAGGACTCGCTTCCGGTAAGAGGGCCAAGTCCGACATGAATGCGGTTCGCGTTGACGACATCCGCATTGGAATTTGACTGGGCCACTGCAAGCCGCGCGCTCGGAACGACGTCATTATAGCTGACGCCGCGCCTCCACAGGTGCAGCCCATGATTCCCGATGTAGGAGACCTCCGCTACGGTGTTCTTCATCACCTCTCGAGAAACCGAGATGTTCCATTGCCAGCTCTCCGGTGGGCGGAAATCCGTGCTGACGACGTTGAATGCCGTACTGGGGCCAACGCCTGCGACAGCATTCTTTAAGCCGGGGTTGATTGTGTCCAGGCTTCGGCAAGTCGGACAATCTGCCAGCGTGGTGCGACCGCCCTGCCAGCCGGTATCGACGGTTACAGACCAGGGGGGATTTGTCGCCATGCGCAGGATGTCCTCAATTACATTTGCGCGTCCCATATAGCGCCCGAATCCGGCGCGAACAGCCGTCTTGCCGTCGCCAAAAATATCCCAGGCTAACCCCAAGCGCGGCTGATATCCCGTATTGTAGGAACGAACCAGCGACCGCGGTAAATCGGCATTGCCAGCTTGATCCGCGCGAACCAATCCGCTCAGTGGGTTTTTGCCGTCAAACAGACTCGGAACATAATTGCTTATGCGATTGTTGTCGGAGTACGCCGGGGAAAACCTCGACCAACGCAGACCCAGAGTGAGCGTCAGCTTCGGACTCACCTTCCAGGTGTCGTTCCCGAACCACTCGAAGTCATGCCAGCGGCCTAATGTCCTCTCTTGATGGTCAACCTCTGAGTACTCGGTGAGGGGCAAGTCTTTGAGCAACAGTGAGGCTATGTAGTTACCGGTTGGGCCGCCGCCGCCATCCTCTTGAACCGTGTACAGTCCGCTGCCGCCGTTGGGTTGTTCATTCTTGACATTGCGGCTCACGAGGCCGCCGACCTTAAAGCTATGATCCCTCCAAACCTTGGAGAAGTCATCCTTCCAAATAAAGAGGTCTTCGTGATTCTCCCACGGGGCCTGGTGCCAAAGAGTCGGATAACCTTGCCCTCCCCAACCTACCGTTGGCAATCCGGTACCCGCTGTTCGCGGGAACACCGTTGGGAATTTGGATGCGATCTCGTCGTTGAGAGCCTGGCCACCCGAGTTGGTCCTAACAAAGATATCGTTGCCCGCCCTGGAGAACTGAAACTCGTTGACGGTTGTCGCAGTGAAGGAATTCGTCAGCTTGACGGCAAAGCTCTTGCTCGGCTGATCCCAGTCCGAGCTTAGGGTCGGGAACGGTGTGTCACCCCAGAAGTTGCCCGCAGCGTTTCCGTGAGTCCAAGTCTCATTAATATAGCGAACCATCAGGTTCATCTTGCTGGTGATCGTCACATCGCCGCGGATTAAGTCCTGCCGTGTTTTCACGGGCTCGAGCGTCGAGGAGATCCAGTTGGATCCTGTCGGATTACCCGGATTGTTTGGATCGGGAAAGACCTTCAGGATAGCGAGTCCTGCAGGGCTCAACAGGTTCGATGGGATCTTGTTACCCGGGAAGGGCGCGTTGGCTGCGAATGGATTGGTCGGTACTGGGGCTGTGTGAACCGATCCGCTGAAATCACCTACCCTTTCCTGACTGGTTGGCACATGAGCAGACAGCACGGTTCCTCTGCCCTCGCGGCGCCACTCTTCTGAATAAAAGAAAAAGATTCTATCCTTGATGATCGGTCCATTGAAATTGAATCCGAAGTTGTTTTAGCGAAGAACCTGCTTGGGTTGACCGGCCTCGTTGAGAAAGAAATCCGTCGCGTTA
>DATNBZ010000078.1:0-4617 GCA_035607285.1 Blastocatellia bacterium
ACCGGCCAGGCTCCTCGAGACCAGAGTGCAGGGCCTTTCGGCCGACCGATGGGTGATGCGCTCTCTTGACGCCGGTGAAAGCTATAAAGCCGCAATGGTTGTCGAGCGCGCGAGCCGAGAAGGGAATGATGGAAAGCCCGAAGACATTTCGAGCCACGAAGCGTCAAGCGGCGAGCTTGGAGACGATTTGCAAGTGCCATGGGTGCGGGTCGGGGTCGATTGACGACAGAAGTCATCTGCCCAGGTGCCCGCCAACTTCAACAAAGGTGTGCTTGAGATTACAGTGCAAATAGCGACGAAAATTACGATGGTACCTTTTTGTCCTTGACAATGGGGAGTAATTGGATAAAATATGTTCCGCTTATAGTTCGAACCGACTGTTCCTCACAATCATTGCGTTTCTTTAAGT
Organism: Blastocatellia bacterium; assembly: GCA_035607285.1. Lineage (GTDB taxonomy): Bacteria > Acidobacteriota > Blastocatellia > UBA7656 > UBA7656 > Onstottus_A. The sequence goes on from DATNBZ010000078.1 coordinate 410, forward strand.
GGGCGGGAGGCATATGTCCAGGCTATGGAGGCTTCCGTTAAGCCAAGCCTTTCCCTTAGTGTCCGGGGAAGATGCTTTCTATTGTCCGAAGATCCGTAAATCGAGACTGTCCGTAATAAAAGCTCCATCAGTAGCGTAATGGCGAAAAATAGCGGCGCGGATTTGTTAGGCCGACGTTGTGGAATTGGCGTCCCCAAAAGGAGGGGTGACTAAGGCTTTTTGTATCCCGACTACCACGGCCTGTAAGAAGTACGACGGCCTGTAAAAACTATTAAGGGCAAGACAGAGTGAAGCTTGGTGGCGCCATCTGTCTTGCCCGCATCACAAAACCCCCGACAAGGAGTGTTGTGCGCATGCATAGCCTACATCCAAAGACTCCTCTTCGCAACCGAATTGTTCTCCGACTAATCCCTCTCTCAATAGAGCGCAGAACCAATCTCGCGAGCACTCTCAAACGGTGCAGCGGCGAGCCTAATCCGTCGGTCTCTATCAGAGCTGGCTGATCTGAGAATCAGGTCAGTGCCTAGAAGCTTGGTTGGCGAATTGCCCGACCGCGAATTCTCCGCCGGCAATCTCAAACTGCGCGTGAGTCAATTCGAGACGGGTCCACGGCTTCGGGCACTCAGTCGGTAGAACCTTGTTGCCGCGAAGCGGCTTCCCTTGTGGGCTCAATATGATAGTAGGCAGTTTTGTGCACGTTGGCGTTGCCGAGCCGCTGCCGAGCCATTTGCCGAGCCGCTTGGTTGGATGAAAATGCGCTCTAGTGGAGTGTACCAGAGAATTCGTGAGTCCCGTATGGGCGCTCCTACGTGGCCGCCCCTCCTTCGCGAAAGCGCTTCCTCCACTAAGGGGCGGCCACGGAGGACCGCCCATACAAGAGTGCAACTGGCGTGAGACTTCCTCTCATTCACTTAAACTTTGCGATGGGTGCACACGGTCTCACCAAGCCATTAGGGTCACGCTCTGGTTCTATTTCCTGCCCGGCTGATTGGCAGCGTGTCCACCGGTGGCGCGAGCAGTACGATGCCGTTGCAGTTGGGGCTCGGACGTGGATTATTGACAAGCCACGCTTGAATGTTCGTCGAGAGCTTCTTGGGCGCGAGCCGCAAAGCCAGCCGGCGCGGATCATATTCGCGGGTCATCATCGCTGCCTGGTCGAACCTGACAGTCGAAAGACATTCGTGATAGGGACCGAAGCCCCCTGTGGAGATGCTGTCCTGATACACCAGCGCGCATTGCAGCTCAGTGACCCGCTCGTGAAGCTTCATCATTACGGCATTCGCTCAATCTTCGTAGAAGGGGGAGCAACATTACTACAGTCGTTTTTGAGTGAAGGGCTTGTAGACCGGATCACTTGTTTTGTTCGGACAGACTCTCCGCGGTTAGCCGCGAAAGCAGCCTCAGATCTGGTGGGTGCGCTTGCCTGGAAAATGAAAGCGGAGCCCCTTGGTGAGGGGGTCCTTCTTGACTGGGACAAGTGCTCACACCTTTGATTCAAGTTGCCGGAACCCAACTTGCCGCGGGAAAGATCTCCAGGTCTGCAAATCCTCCTTAGAGGAAGAGAGTCCGTTCGTTGTCAGCCGGACCTGCTGTATCAGGACACATCGATGATCTGAAATAACCTGACTCGAGAAAGGAGAATCGAAATGAGTTCGTATGATCCCGATAGAGAAGACACAACTGTGTATAAAGTCGTACTCAACCACGAAGAGCAGTATTCGATCTGGCCAGAGTACAAGGAGAACCCTCTTGGGTGGAAGGACGCCGGCAAAGTTGGTCCCAAAGCTGAGTGTCTTGCTTACATCAAGGAGGTTTGGACAGACATGAGGCCGCTCAGCTTGAGGAAGAAGATGGAAGAGCTGGCCAGGAATCCGCCGCCGCCGCCTCCTCCGCCCGATCCAAACAAGCCTCGTGAACCGAGCCTGGTCGATAGACTCTGTAGTGGTGAGCATGCGGTGGAAGCCGGATTGCGCCCCGAGCGGACAGTGGAGCGGTTCAAGGAAGCCATAGACCGCAACTATGTGCATGTCAAATTCACCGAGACAAGGGGCGGTACGGAACTGGGCGTCAGACTGGACCGTGATAGGTGCGATTTCAGCAAAGCGGAATTCGAACTTGGCACTGGCTCGGTACATGTCGAAGGCGATCTGACCCTGAATTATGTCAAGGTCAGATGTGTCGCCGACATCGAGCTTTCTACTCTCGAGGGAAGGGGCTACCTGGTTAAGGCAGAGGCGGCTGCGAGCTGAGCCCAGGGTCAAGAAGGTCGAGGAGAGACCGCATCAATGTCGCGCTGAATTCTAATCATCATGATTTCAGTAGCTGCATGATGATGTGTTTCAGCAGATACGGTTAAGGAGACGTTCATCACCAGATTCGACGACCCCACATCGCGGTTAAGGAGGCGCTGACTGATGCGAATTCGAACGATTCTTTCCTCAGCTCTAGCTGCTCTGCTCTTATCCGTATCGGCGGCCGCTCAAAGCCCTGCCCCGGGTAGGACGCTCCGAGGGGCAGTCATGATCAAACCTTTTGGGACACCGGCGCGCAACGCCGTCGTCACCATCGCCGAACTGAAGAAATCGGTTTTGACCGACGAAACCGGCGCGTTCGCATTCAACGATATTCCAGCGGGCACATATCAATTCATCGCACACCTTGACCGCGTGCCTGACGTCGTTAAGACGGTCGACGTGACGGGCGGTGATCAGAAAGTCGATTTTCAATTGACTCTGGCCGCAGTCGCGGAGCAGGTGACGGTGACGGCGAGTGGCTCTGCCGAGTCGATCGTCTCTTCTTACCACACTGTCACTTCAGTCGGGGCCCTGGAACTTGCACAAAGAAATTCCGCGTCAATAGGCGAGGCGCTTGAATACCAACTGGGCGTCGCTAAGCGCAGCTTCGGTCCCGGCTCGGGTCGCCCGGTCATTCGAGGCTTCGACGGCGATCGCGTGTTGGTGCTGCAAGATGGGTTGCGGGTCGGCGGCATCGCTTCGCAGTCCGGTGATGAAGCCGAGCCGATTGACGTCCTCTCGCTCGACCGAATAGAGATCGTCAAAGGTCCGGCTACCTTGCTCTACGGCAGCAACGCCATCGGCGGTGTGGTCAACGGCGTCTCGTCGAATGATGCTTATCGACAGGGGCTGTCCGGCTACCTCACTGCAGTCGGCAGCACTAACAATTGGCAGGCGGGCGGGAACGGCGGCTTCAAATACGGCGTGCGAGACTTTCTGTTTTTCGGGGGCGGGGGAGCGCAAAAGGCTAACGACTACCGCACGCCGACAGGCACGGTCTTGAACTCTTACGCGCGGAGCGGCAGCGTGAGCGGCGGCGTGGGGTGGTTCCCCCGCAAGGGCTGGGTGTCATTTACGTATTCCTTTGACCGGCGGCGTCACGGCATACCGGTCGCGCCTGACGAGATAGATTTCGAGTCTCTGCATGAGCGCCGCCACAGCTTTGAGGTCAAGGGCGGCTTGCGCGAACTCGGCGGCTTCATCGACGGCGGCGATTTCGCTGTCAGTTATAACGACTACAAAGCCCGCGAATTCGAGTTCGAGTCCGACGAAAACGTCACCGAGCTGGAATCGCTGGCTACCAACAAGAACTTCAACTATCGCGCGAGCTTTAATCAACAGCGGCGCGGCAAGCTCTCCGGCACGCTCGGGTTTTCCGGCTTCACCCGAGATTATGAGGCGGTCGGGGCGGAGGCGCCCGCGCCGCACACCAGGCAACAATCTTTCGCGGTCTACGGGTTGGAGCGGGTTGACTTCAGGACCGTCGGCTTTCAACTCGGCGGGCGCATCGAGCAGAACGGCTACAACCCGACGGGCGGCTTCCGTGACCGCAACTTCGTCGGCTTCTCGGGCAGTGCCGGCGTACGCGTGCCCCTCTGGGAAGGCGGGTCGCTCGTCGCCAACTATCAGCACTCGTTCCGTGCCCCGGCCCTCGAAGAACTTTATAATAATGGGCCGCACCCGGGCATTCTGGTATTCGACATCGGCAATCCAAATCTGAATGCCGAGCATGGCGATGGCGTTGACGTCTCGCTGCGGCACAGCACCAATCGCCTGCGGGTCGAAGGCTCCGTCTTTTACTATAATCTCCGCGACTATGTATTCACGGCATTCACCGGCAATGTGGACGAAGCATCACACCTTCCCATAGTCAATTACGCGCAAGGGGACAGCCGCTACGTTGGCGTTGAAGTT
>DATNBZ010000131.1:0-22829 GCA_035607285.1 Blastocatellia bacterium
CGGTCCCACAAGCCTATCAGCGGACCCGCGCCGTGCCCGTGATCTCCAATCGGGTGAGTATAGATCGATCCGGTTATCCCTTCCGCCTTCATTGCAGCCAATGTGTCGGCCAGCACTTCGTTGCCCGAGCGGCCGGGCTTCATTCGCTCCATCAACAAATCCTGCAGGCGGTTCGCGTTCGCAAGCGCGCGCTTGATTCCGGCCGGCACATTCATCTCGCCATCGCGTAACACGTAGCCCATGTGCTGTGTATCGGTGTTCAATCGCATGGCGGTTATGCCGAAGTCCACGTGCAACACGTCACCGCGCTCGATCACAACCGGCGCGTCTTCCGCGAGCAGATTGACCCCGGCTTTGGACGGCTTCTGAACTCGCACTGATGGGTGGAACCATGTGCCGAGTCCCAGGTTGTTGACTTGCTGGCGCAGCCACCACACAACATCCTGGTCGGTAGTCTTACCCGGCGAGATGACTTCGTTTGAAAACGCGCGGCCAATCAACGAGTGAACCGTCTCCATCATCTGTCGATAAATCGGCAGCATCTCAGGCAAACGCATCTCGACGTACTCGAGCGCGAGGTTCTCGGCGCGCACGATTCGCTTCAGGTACTCAGGTCCGAGCGTGCTTTCGAGTTTTTCACGCTCGCCCGAAGACAAGCCGTCCGAAAATGCATGCGTGTGCGAGACGTCGATCGCGATCGTCGAAGGCTTGCGCTCTTCGATGAGCTTCTTGAGCAGCACCCATTGACCTTCGCCGTAGATTTCGCGGCCTTCCGCTTCCGGATCGCGATAGACCGTGTATAGCCCGCCGTTCGAGCCGCCGCCAAGCGCCAATCGCTCGATCCCTTTTTCCTCGCCTCGATCGAAGAAGACGTAGATAGTTCGGCGCCGCGCCGCAAACAGCGTCGGTGACACAAGAGAGAAGAACACCGGATCTTCGTTGTACTCGCGGCAAATGACCAGCCACATCGCAACGCCGTGCTTGCGCATGAGGCGGGGCAGCACCCGTTCCAGCCGTAGCTTTAACCACTGCTGTTGGATCTCAGCCTGCTCGCGCAGCGATGGAAGCGGCTTCGGCGCGTCGGCGGCGATCAGGCTGACAGCAACGAGCGCGGTAATAATGAGCAGGGAAAGCGTGCGTCTTGAAACGCTTCCGATCCTCGGTTTCAAACGCGGAGCGCGATTAGTGCGGTCAATGTTCATCTGTCTGGTCACCTCATTCAATCAAATCCACATCGTTGCGAGAAGCTGTTGTTGAATGTCCCGCGCGAATTCAACACTCTGCGAACCGCCAGCCACTTGTCCAGCATCGGATACATCTTTCTTATCAAGCTGATTCCTCCGGCGAGATAATGGACCTGCCCCCAATGCGGACGCGCGCCAAGTTCGATCAACGCCTCTTCGATGTCCTTCAGTATTTCCATCCCGCCGTTTGTGGGATCGACCATCGGCACTTCGATCATGCAGGTGTCGCGCTCGTACATCATCGACAGATACAAATGATGTTTCGCGACGAAGCGCAACGAGAAAGGCACTGTGTGATATATGTTCCTCGTCGCGCGGTTGGTTTCTGCGATCTCGATGATCTTTTCCGCGGCGGCGATGTAGGAGTGGTCATCCACAGCCAGGGCAAACTCGCCCGAATACGCGGCAACATAGTTCGGCGCGCCAAGGTCCAGGACCTGATAGCTCTTGGCGATGTACTCTTTGTCCTTCAGGCCTTCGATTGAGTTCTCAATAGTCCTGGGGGCCGAGCCTGGGAGCAGCCGCAGCTTCAGGCTTTCCAACTTTCCGAAAAGCCTGATGAGCGGGTGCGGCAGGAAAGAGAACCCGACAGAGAGCGGACTGCGGTTGGTCTTCTCCGGCGAGGGATGGTGCGGCTTGGGTGTTTCATTGCGAGCCGTTATCAAGCAGGTGTGATCGCCGTCGAGCTTGTAAGGATTGACGAGGACTTCGTAGTGGCGATTCTGCTCGAGCACGTCGCCTTTCAACAGATCCGATTTCACCTGCGCCCATTTGCTCACGGTGCGTGATTCGTTCAGCCAGTATTTCTCCCTCACCTCGATGGTGACCGAATAAACAACGCCCATGCAACCCAGGCTGATTACCACCGATTTGAACCAGTCGTCGTCTTGCTTCAATTCAACATCGGGGTGAGTGATCCGGAATTTGCCGGCGTCGGTTATTCCATCGGCGGGCTCTATGCGATAGACCTTACCTTCGCTCGCGACCACGACGATTGATCTTACGAAGGCGGCGGCTGATCCGAGACCGATGCCGGAACCGTGTGTCGAGGTCGAGAGCGCGCCGACGACCGTCTGCGCGGTGTGGGCCCCCATGTTGATGAGCGCCAAACCCAACTGGTCCAGCCTATCGTTTACATCGGCGATTGTGATCCCGCACTCGACCTCGACGAGCGTCGAGGTTTGAATGCCCGGTTTCAGAGTTTCTCTGTCCAGCGTCAAGACCTTGTTCAATCCATGGGTATCAATCAGAAAGTCGTCCGTCAGGGCGATATCAGAAAAGGAGTGACCCGATCCAACGGCTCGCACCTTGCGGCCTTCACTCTCTGCGCGATTGACGATGGCTATGACTTCCGTCAGCGTCGTCGGGCGAAAGATGTTCAGCGGGAAAGCCTTTTGGTTGCCGATGCAATTGCTCCATTCTTGACGCGCGGTGCTGTTGCTCATGTCTCACCTCCTGCTCTTGGAGTGCGGCGCCAAGGTACTTCGCGGCGCCGCTTTCACTTCCCAGGCGATTCGATCAGCGGACAAAAGACGTAGCGGGAGTACCTTGCCGCCGTAGTCCAAAAGACATCGCTCATCTTCGGTTAGCCGCGTGCTGCGACGAATAGCGAGCCTGGCGAAGAGCGGAGCCCTCGATGATAGGTTGGTTACACAGCCTGGAACGCGACTAGTTTGGCGCTTGACAGTGACAACCGCAAGCCCATAACGTCGCAGCAGTTCCCTTAGGAGTTCTGCTCGATTATTTGGAGGAAAAACAAATGGGTTACGCTGTTCGACGCCATGCTTCGCTGATTGTGCTTCTGGCTCTCCTGACTGTCTCGATACAGGCGCAACAGCCCGGGAGTCTTCCTGCCGACAAGCTGGATAAGATCGAGAAGGCGGTCAGTGAGCAGATGTCGCGCCTCGGAATACCGGGCCTATCGGTTGCCGTTGTCCTCGATCACAAGTTGCGAGCCTCCAAAGGCTACGGATTGGCGGACGTCGAAAACTATGTTCCTGCGAAAGCATCGACGGCTTATCGGCTCGGCTCGATATCAAAGCCGATAACCGCGGCGGCAGTCATGCAGTTGGTCGAGCGCGGGAAGATCGACCTCGACGCGCCTATTCAAACTTACTGTCCGGCTTTCCCGAAGAAGCAGTGGCCCGTCACTGTTCGTTTGTTGCTGGGTCATCTCGCGGGCGTTCGTCACTACAAGAACGATGTCGAGTACGGCAGCACTCGGCATTACAAGAGCGTTGTCGAAGGACTGGAGATGTTCAAAGACGATCCGCTGCTGTTCGAGCCGGGGACGAAATACAGCTACACGACCCACGGCTTTGCGGTGCTCGGTTGCGCAGTCGAGGGTGCTTCGCAAATGAGATTCGAAGACTACGTTCGCGAAAACGTTTTCAAGCCCGCCGGAATGGACCGCATCCGAGTCGACAACGTCACCGACATAATTCCGAATCGCGCGCAGGGTTATCAGAAGACGAAGAGCGGCGAATTGCGGAATTCAGAGCTCGCCGATACGAGCTACAAGGTCCCGGGTGGTGGATTCATCTCGACGGTTGAAGACCTGGCAAAGTTCGCGATCGCGATGCAGACGGGAGCGCTCGTGAAAAAAGAAACGCTCGATCAGATGTGGACTACGCAGAAGACGCGCGACGGCAAGGCTACGGGTTACGGGATGGGTTGGGGCGTCGGCGAGCGGAACGGAATGAAGGAAGTCGAGCACGGCGGCGCTCAACAACGGGTGAGCACTTATCTGTACACGATTCCGGAAAAGGGATTGGCAGTAGTGTTGATGACAAACCTTGAAGGGGTAGGCGGCGGGCTTTCGAATCTTTCGAAGCAGATCGCGGATATTCTGTTGCAGTGATTGCCCGGCTTGCCTGGTTCCTTGACGTTACAGCCGGCGAAACTCAGCACAATGGCGGCGAGTAGCTCGATGCCTGATCCGGCGAAAAGGGGCTGGAAATCGAGAAAGAAAGTAAAAAGAGAAAGCAATGCAACATACAAATACTTGGTTCGTTGTAGAAGCGGATTCTGGCAAAATTATGATAATGGAGATAAACCCGCGCCGTCAGGATGGTACCCTCAAATACTTCAAACTCGACGGTGAAGGTTATCTCTGGATGCCGTTCGACAATCCATCGAAACCGCGAGAGCCGGAGAGACTTGGCAAGCTACTGTTAGCTGCACAAGTCGAACTACCAACAAGGCCGCTACAAGAACTCTGTACGGGCAAGGAAGTGGTTATCATCCCGGTTACTTGAAGATGCTTCGAAGCGACGAGGGAGATCAATGGCTAGTGGCGATGAAAGAGGCTGTATCGTAGGGCCAATACTGCTGATTGTTGGAGGTATTGTTATCGAGGCAGCAAACCACGCCGATCCGCAATATTGGCAGAGCGGCCTCGCCAAGATATGGATCGGAATAGGCGTGGTCATCATCGTCGCGGGACTCTATTCGCTCTTTGATGGAATGCGCGGGCTCTAACCTTCCTAAAAACGTTTTGTACAGGAATCCCGACTTTTTGTGTAGATGGTTGTTTTTGCGCAAAGCTGGGTTGAGTATGAAAACCCACCAACGGCAGAGGCTGTGTGAAAAGGCAATGTTCGTAGTCCGGCCTTCAGGCGGAAGTTCGTAAATCAGCGTATTTACAAGCTACAAACTTCCGCCTGAAGGCCGGACTACGAACTTCACGCAGTCTCTTCGTTGATAGGATTGTGGGGAAAGACGTTGAAACTTAATCCTTCCTGCTCGTCTTCTGAACTCGATACCGAATTATTGTGAGGTATTTCTCAGAATCTCCCGGGCCGCTCATCGTTGGACCTTTAACATACTCCTCCTCGTGAGCTTCGAGCGTCGTGTATCCCTGTTGCTTTACGAAACTCTTCACTCGTTCCATTGTCGGCTCTTCTCGATCGTATGGACCGATGTGCAGAATCTCCGCGACGTCGCCATATTCCCAAATCGTCAACGAAACCTTGAGGCCTTCCTGTGGCTGATATTGTGGAAGCGTTGTTACAGTCTCAGGAACGGGAAGACCGTAATACCCGATCCATTCAGCTTTCGGCGTCTCGATCGATTGTGGCCATCGAGCACGAGGCGGCGCCTGGCCGGCGCCCTTTGGCGTCTCTTTGATGCTGTAGTAAAGCCGAAACAGCAGGCCAAAAGCCTTGGCGCCGACTATATTCGGATCGCCCTTCGCCTCAACGACAAGCATCTTCTCGTTCTTCCTCGAGGTTATTCTGGGCTCTTTCAAGGCCTCGAGCTGAGACGGTCCACTCTGCGCCCACGCAACGCTGCCGCTTGAGTCGGCGATGGCCACAATAAGCATCAACAGCAATAGACAGGACGAACAGGATTTGTTTCTTATCATGTTCATCCCGTCTATTCCTGTTAAAACACGTCGGAGTAATTCTACTTCCGTGAGAGAGGGCTTTCGAGTGGGCGTGAGCCTGGAAGGAAGCGTCGAATGAAATTCTTTTGTTACAGAGTCCATGTTAGTTCGCCTTTACACCAAGCTGCCAAAACAAAAAGCTCACTTCATCCGCCTGGTCTTCTATCTGCTGGCTCACCGGCAAGCCGCCTGAGTGACCGGCCTTGGTGTTGTAATGCAAAAGCACCGGCCGGTCTGACCCAGTCGAAGCTTGCATAAGCGCCGCCATCTTGCGCGCGTGAAGCGGAGCTACGCGAGTGTCGGCGTCACCGGTGACAAACAAAACCGCGGGGTACTTCTCGCCTTTCTTCACGTGCTGGTAAGGCGAATAGTCGTAGATGTATTTGAACTGTTCGGCGTTTTCAGATGAGCCGTACTCGGGAACCCAGAACTTCGCAATCAAAAAATCCTGATAGCGAATCATGTCCAGCAGCGGATAAGAGCACACGACCGCCTGAAATAGCTCGGGCCGTTGAGTCATCGCAGCGCCGACCAGCAAGCCGCCGTTCGAGCCGCCCGAGATCGCGAGTTTTGCGGGACTCGTGTACTTGTTCCTGATCAACCACTCAGCCGCGCCGATGAAGTCGTCGAAAACGTTCTGCTTGTTCGCGAGCATCCCGGCTTTGTGCCATTTCTCACCAAACTCTCCGCCGCCTCGCAGATTCGGCAACGCGAACACGCCGCCCATCTCCGCCCAGTAAGCGGCAAGCGAAGTAAAGCGCGGTGTGATGCTGACGTTGAATCCGCCGTAGCCGGTTAGAAACACCGGACGATCGCCGTCGAGCTTCAACCCTTTCTTGTAAACCAGGAACATCGGAATCTTTGTCTTGTCCTTCGACTCATACCAGACTTGTTTCGTTTCTATCTGATCGCTTTGAACCGGGACGTTGATTCGCGCGAACACTTCCTGTTGCCCGCTCGCGGCCTGATAACGGTAGATCGTTGTCGGCTGCGCGAACGTTGTGAAAGTGTAGAAGCCTTCGTCGCGGTCCCAATCGCCGCGCATACCGCTCGCGGTGCCGATTGAAGGAAATGTGATGTCGCGCACGAACTTGCCCGTTGCGTCGAACACCCGGGTTCGCGAGCTTGCGTTCTCGAGATACTCGACAAACAGTTTGCGGCCGACCGCGGAGACACCGGTGATCACCGACTTACCTTCGCGCACTACTTCTTTCCAGTTCTCCCTCGTGGGCTTCTTCAGATCGACATCGAAGATGTGCCGGTAAGCCGCATTCCAATTCGTGAGCAGATACAAATGATCGCCTGCAACATCGGTCTGGAATCCGGCAGTGATGTCGTTGACGATCGTCGTAATCGGCCCGTTGGTCTTCAGATCCTGGAAGTAGAGCTCCGTCTTATCGCCTGCCGAACCGAAGCTTGCCTGGAGGAAAAGATAATGCCCGTCCGGGGAAACCTGGGCGCCGACGCCGACCTCGGGACCGTAGCCTTTGCCAAAGACTTCGGCGTCCCTCATAACATCACTTCCCATCGCGTGATAGAAGATCCGGCCCCCAACACCGTTAGTGAACCGCGAGTAATAGAAACCACTCTTGTCGGGCTTTAGCGAAACTCCGATGCGGCCCTTGGCAAGATGGTCCGGAAGTTCTTTGCGCGTATCGACGTCGAGCAACTTGACGGTCACTTCGTCTTCGCCGCCCTGCCTGACGCTGTAGGCCAGCAGCTTCCCGTCCTCGGAGATGTCCTGAATGCCGACCGACGTAGTCTGATCGGCGCTCATTGTGTTGGGATCGATCAACACCTCGTCCTTGCCCGTTAGTCCGGTCCTTACGTAGATCACAGCTTGGTTCTGATCCGCGCCGCGCTTGGAGAAAAAGTAGCGGCCGCCGCGCGCGATGGGGACGCCTATTGTGTCGATCTTAAGCAACTGGGCGAGTCGCTCACGTATCTGGTTTCGACCGGGAAGCGACCCGAGCACCGAAGCGCTGTATTCGTTTTGAGAGTTGATCCAGGCGCGCGTCTCGGGACTGTTCTGATCTTCGAGCCAGCGATATGGATCGGTGATAGTCACGCCGTGAAGCGTATCGGTCACGGCATCGACCCGTGTCGTAGGCGGAGCTTTGTGCTCTTGTGCGAGGCAAAGAAAAGCGTTGGTTGAGACGATGAAGAGTGCGAGTAGAGAGATTGGCTTTCGGTTCATTGATTCGATCCTCCAGCCTCTGCGTCCTCAGCGTCCTCCGCGGTTGGATCCAGTTAACCGCAGAGGACGCAGAGGACGCTGAGGAGTCTCAGAGATTGTTTACCATTCGCTTGATTCCATCGCGGAGGTGGACAACCTTGAAGTTGATTAGAAGCCCGACCTTCTTTCCGCTGAGCTTGAGATAATGAAGCAACTGCGCTTCGAAGATCGGAGCCATAATCTCGACTGCCTTCAGCTCAATCACGACCTCATGCTCAACCAGCAAATCAAGTCGATAGCCAACATCGTCGAGCTTGATCCCATCGTAAATGAGCGGAAGCGCAACTTCGACCGCGACATTCAACCCGCGCTTTCTCAGTTCATAAACCAGGCAAGCCTTGTACGCGCTCTCGAGCAGCCCCGGTCCGAACGCGGAGTGCACCTTCATCGCCGAATCAATCACAGTTCCAGTGATCTGATTGATCTGCACCTTATGGGCTCCTGTTCTGTCGTATTAGAGTTGCTTAGTCAAGCAGTCCTCGGCGTCCTCAGCGTCCTCTGCGGTTTGTCTGTATTAATGCTGGGAATCAAACCGCAGAGGACGCAGAGGACGCTGAGGAGCAGGCGATTGTAAGCGATCTTCTCACTTTCCCTCGAGCATCCTCGTTGCGCCTTCGATCTGTGAAGTCAGCGCCTGGATCGCCGCGTTCGCCTTTTTCATCTCGGGCTCGATCTCATCCCAATGCTTCTCCTCGATCGCTTCTCTCACGCCGGGAATCGTCTTCACCCCGTAGCCGGTATAAAACCCAGGCGCGTAAATCTCATGCCTGAACCACGGTCTCCGCGGAAGCCCCTGCTCGCTTGTGAGCTTTCTCTCGGATTGATAAAGCAGTTGATTGAGCGCCGCAATCTGCTTCACCTGCTGAAAACCTTTAGCGCCGGCCTTCCCAAGCGCATCTTCATACTTGTGTGCCGCATCGCCGAGCGACTTGACTGCCGACCGCAAGGAAGACAGATCGATTTCGCGCGGGGCCTTGCTCTCCTTCGCCAGTTTTGTAATCTCGTCCACGTAGCGCGCTATCGTATCCGACAAATCAGTGAACTCGAACGGCAACACTTCAGCATCCGCGAGTCGCATCACGATCGTGCCGTTCACTTGTGAGAGCGCGCGTCCGTATTCGAAAGTCGGATCGCCATACTTCGTGTACCAGGCGAAGGAGTCGTAGATCGAATGATAAACGCCGCCTCCGCCTTCGCCGCCGAAGCCCGTGTTCATCGAAGCGATCCCGAGATGCTGAAGAAACGGCGTGTAATCGGAGCCCGATCCGAGCGCTCCAACCCGCAAGTCCGCTCGTCCGCTCTCTTCCGGATTCTCGCCGGCGGGGCGCGCCTGGCCCCGCGGGCGCCGCTCCTTCATTCCTTCCCATACGGAAGTCGTCGAGTTCGGCTGTTGAACGTCGCGTGCGACTTCGTTGATCAATCGCTCGAGCGAATGCGATGCGCCGGCGCCCAACCGGCCTTTGCTTGTGCTGTCCGAGTTTAGATAAGCGACCGCTTTTTGCTTCAACTCATCCGCGTGAGTCTCAACCCATTCAGTCGAGCCGAGCAATGCCGGTTCTTCGCCGTCCCACGCGCAAAGAATGATTGTCCGTTTCGGCTTCCAGCCTTGCTTGAGCAATTCCCCGAAGGCGCGGCCGGTCTCGAGCACCGTTACCTGTCCGCTCGTAGGATCATCCGCGCCGTTCACCCACGCATCGTGATGATTGCCGAAGATCACCCATTCGTTTGGATAAGTGCCGCCTTCTATTCGCGCGATCACATCGTAAAGCGTCTTGAGCGACCAATCGAATGACACTTTCAAATGAACCCGCGCCGGACCGCCGCCTACGTGATAGGTGATCGGCAAAGCGCCGCGCCACGATTCGGGCGCGACCGGCCCGGCGAGCTCTCTAAGCATAGGCAACGCGTCGCCGTAAGAAATCGGCAGCACCGGAATCTTTGTGATGACCTCCGCTTCTTCACGGGGGATTCGTCGCGCGCCCTTAACCGCGCCCCACCCCGGAGTAAGCGGGTCGCCAGGATGAATTGGCATATCCATTACAGATCCTCGCTGGACACCCTGCTCCGGCCGATAAGCGCCTTTGGGAACCACATCGCCCTGAAAGTAGCCGTCGTCTTTCGGGTCCGAATAAATCAAACAGCCGATCGCGCCGTGCTCGGCCGCGACTTTCGGCTTGATGCCGCGCCAGCTTCCTCCGTACCGCGTGATGACGATCTTACCTTTGACATCGACGCCCAGCCTTTTGAGTTCGTCGTAGTCGGCGGGCACGCCATAGTTCGCGTAGACAAGCTGCCCGATCACGTCGCCGTCTATGGAATACGCGTTATAAGTCGGCAACTGATTCTTGTCGCTCGAGTCGGGGTCCTCCGCGATCGCCGGTTCCTTGAGCACCGCGCGAAAGCGAGTCGGCTCGATCATCTCGAGAACGCGTTCGGTCGGAGTAGGGAACAGTACATCGAACTCTTCGATCTTCGCGTCCAGACCCCACGACTTATACTTGTCGCGAATCCACTCGGCGTTCTGCTTATCGTAAGCGGACCCGACGTGATGAGGCTCGGCCGACAGTTGCTTCATGTACTCGCGCAGCAACTCCGGTTTGGGAATCGCACGCATCTTCTCTTCCCAGGTGATCTCGGTTACAGCGCTTGTTTCCGAGAAACCGCGAAGCGCGTGTGTCTTGCCGTTGGATTGAGCGAAAGCGGTTGGCGCGAGGCTGTTGAGAGCTATGAACAAAGACGCAGCTATGCCTGTGATTGACTTGAGAGTGTGACGGCGCATATTCATCCTCCATGAATGGACGGGAGTTGGACGGGAAGTATATACATCGCGAGCGAGGCAGTTCAACAACCCGACAGGATGAGCAGCTAGGCAAGAAAGCCGTTGTGAAAGCGCTTGCGGACGTTTCCACGTGGTTCCAAGCGACCTATCTTAACAAGAAACGTATGTCCTACAATTGGTAGATCGACCATTCTTACGCTGTTCTCTAATAGCTCAAGTAAGCTCAAGTGCGTAATGATTCAACCAAAAGTGCCTCCCTCTTGATTAGAATCTGCTTACGAGATACTATACGCAACGCTATTGACCCAGCCCGGGTGTCTAAGATGGTTGCTGGCGCCAAGGCTTCTCGAAACATTACTCATTTTAACTGGCGATCTGTTGAGACTATTCGGATAGATCGCTAATGACAACTTGTCAATGTTTCTGTGACTCAAGGCTGATAACCCTGTGGAGACGATGTGATGCAACGGCGGTATCTCGTGACATGCATGCCAGGGACGGAAATTGCCCGCGAAATCTATGAGAAGGTCCTCAAGGTAGCGGTTCCAGATTCAAAACGTCTGAGCCTGATGTCATATCTGGATGCAGCAACCCGCGATGAGTTCGACCGAGAGATTCGAACCTGGATCCATTTGAGCAATGGTGTAATCGCCATTGTAAACCGGCTAGCACACAACGTCTTCTATGAGGTCGGTGTCGCTGCCGGTTTCGGTAAGCCCGTCATACTCTTGGCGCCTAGCCTGAGAGATGTGCCGACAATGTTGAGGGGACGACATGTGTGCGTTTTCCAACCAAAGGATATCGAGGATGGGCGACTGTTAAGCAAACTTGAGCCGATCCTAAAAGCAATGCTTCATGGGAGTTTTATCGACCAGCGATTTCAAGACCACACAAGCGTTTTGCTCAGCGATCCATTGGCGAATCCGGATGGGCAGGTCTTTGATGACCCGGATCGCGACGAACCCGACGAGCTTGAACTAGGGCTGGGCTACTACAGGTCGAAGTCCTACGACAAGTCGGCGATTCATCTCGAGAAGGCACTCAGAGGTGGAAACTATGATCCCGATACTCACTACTTTCTCGCGGACTCCTGGTTCTTCCTCGGCGAATCGCTCAATCCCGGGGAGAAACAGCGAGGTGCTTATCAGAAAATGCAGCACTTTGCCCATGAAGGGATACGACTTCACGCCACTGATAAACGACTTCGCAAGACCTTTGGCTTGTCTTGCATGAAGCTTGGAGATTTTGATCGCGCTGAGAAGATCTTTCTAGAACTTCTTACAGACGACCCGGAATACATGGTCGCGAGATACAACCTGGCTTGCTTGTATGCCTTGCAGCAGAGAAAGAGTCACTGTCTGCAATCATTGCTTGATGTCTTTTCCAGAAATGGAGAATGGCGATATCTTGCAAGGCTCGACCGTGACTTCGATGACGTCTGGAAGGATGAGTTGATTCAACGAGCAATGTTCCCGTGCCCGATCAAGCTTTGAAACTGGAAGCAACTCTTCGACCGGTGGCGGGAGGGAGAATGAATATGAAAATTCGCGCCGAACTAGCCTTCTTACTGTTTGCGTTGCTAATTGGAGCAAGAGATGTCGGAGCGGAGCTTATTTTTTCGAATCATAATAAGGAAATACGGCCCAACTTTGCTTTTCTCATCTGCGCGACTATTACGACTCTGAGCTTTCTGATTGTTGTCTTTCAGCGGGGCTTTCGAGATCTCATTCATAAGTTTCGCGACCGGCAGATATCATATCGGATAATGCTCTTAGGTGCGTCCGCAGCGGTAGTTTATCTGGTTACCTTTGAGTTTATTGGTCGGTACGGGGCGGGCCTTTTCGATCTGTTCGATTATGGGTTGGCACCCATATTGACCGCGGCTCTCGGAATTCTCATCTTTAATAATCTGGTGACACGTCGGCTCTACGCCGCTACCATTGCGTACCTCATTGGCGTCGTGCTTCTCTTTTGGGGGAACCAGACCATTGGTTTGGTCTGGGTGGCCATTGCCATTCTCAGTCCAATCGGTACCGCCGTCTCGGACGCAATGACCAAATGGTTGCTAATGCCGGACCGGCTGACCCGTGCGGAATTGCTCTTTGTACGCTTTCTGCCGGCGACCATATTGGTCGGGGTCTGGATAGTCGGGAGCGGCGGTCATATTCATGTGCATGAACCCATCAAGACTATACCACTGGCAGTCTTCGGTGGGTTTCTTCCATTGTGGCTTCTTTGCACCGGACTCGGTCAGGCAGCACTTACAAAGTACGCAGTGTGGGAGTTCCTGATACCGGCTACCACATTCCTGGCAACACTGCCTTGGCACCCACAGCATCGGACCCTGCAGAAGACAATAGGGGCGGCTTTCATAGTCTCAGCTGTGATATCCCACGAGATCAAATGGTTCTCGAAGTCGGACGAAGCCGTGGAAGTTAGTGAGTTTCCGGGAACACGCGATTGATTGATTCTGATATTCCGTATGAATTGACGGATCCAAAACAGGTTCGCTGGTTATTCAGAATCGACCATCACTGGTGCCGCGACATTGTGTCTTAACTTGCGCGCGGTCCTGGTGCCCCGCCACTCAAAATTGCAGTAACGCGTCTTATGCAGTGCTCACCGGAGGGCGGCGACTGGCCCACGGGCGCGCTGCTTCAAGCTGCGCCGCGAGTCTGAACAGCGTAGCTTCATCGCCGAAGCGCCCAACGAAATGAGTGCCTATCGGCAGTCCCTCGTCGCTCCAGAAAAGCGGCGCCGACATCGCCGGCTGACCCGTCGCGTTGCAAATCGGCGTGAACGGAACAAACTGCGCGGCCTTCCTCATTCCGGCCATCGGATCCTCGGGCGTTGCGTCGAAGCTGCCAAGCGGCAACGGCGGTTCCGCAAGCGTCGGCGTAAGCCAGACGTCGTAGTCCTCCATAAACCGGGCGACGTCACGCGCCGTTCTCTGCAGCCATTGAAGCGCCAGCAGGTAAGCCGAACCGCTCTGCTGGCGGCCCATCTGATACAGCGCCCACGTTGCCGGTTCGAACTGTTCGGCGCTTGCTTCCTGCCCCGTGTGCAGGGCCATTGAATCAATTGTCCAGGTGCATCCAGCCGACCACAAAGTCATGAACATCGGGACCAACGTCCCGCCGTCGACCGACGGAGCGGCTTCCGAGACTGTGTGACCGAGATCACTGCATAGCTTTGCCGCTTCGTGGACGGCCCTCACGCAATCGGGATGAAGCGGCGCCCCGCTCGGCGCAAGCGCAGTAAACGCGATTCGCAGCTTACCCGGATCGGCGCCTACTTCCTTCAGGAAAGGTCGAGCGGGCGGCGGCGCCCAGTAAGGATCTCCCGGTGCGGCGCCCGACGTTGCATCGAGCAGGGCTGCGCTGTCTCGAACCGATCGAGTGAGAGCATGCTCCGCAACCAGACCGCTGAACATGTCGCCGAAGTCCGGGCCAAGCGGATTGCGAGCTCGAGTAGGCTTCAAGCCGAACAAGCCGCAACACGACGCTGGAATGCGAATCGAGCCGCCGCCATCGTTGCCGTGAGCGAAGGGGACCATCCCCGAGGCTACCGCCGCAGCCGAGCCGCCGCTTGAACCGCCGGTCGCGCGCGTTGTGTCCCACGGGTTTCGACTCGGCCCGAAGAGTGCCGGCTCAGTTGTAGGCATGATTCCATATTCGGGAGTGTTGGTTTTTCCGACGATCACCAACCCGGCACGTTTGTATCTCGACACGAGTTCAGAATCGTGATCGGGGACGAAGTCGCGAAGGAATGCCGAGCCCGACGCCATTCGCACGCCGGCGTAGGACGCAAGCAGGTCTTTCAACAGGAAAGGCACTCCCGTGAAAGGGCCGTCCGGGAGCTTGCCGCTTGCCGCCGCGCGAGCTTCATCAAACATCGGTGTGATGACGGCATTGATAGTGGGATTGACCTGCTCGATGCGATCGATAGCCGCATCTACCAGCTCGATCGGCTTCACTTCTTTGTCACGAACCAGCTCAGCCTGGGAAGTAGCGTCGAGCAATCCCAGTTCTTTAGACAATGACACGTTCGGCCCTCCTTAGTTTTCTTTGTTGGTTTTCTTTGCGAGCTTTGCGGTCCTTTGCGAGCTTTGCGCGGGAACAGAATTCGTTTAACGCAAAGGTCGCAAAGGACCGCGAAGCTCGCAAAGGACCTCAACGTCCCTTGAACTTTGGCTTCCGCTTTTCGTGAAACGCCGCGGTCCCTTCCTTCACGTCTTCGGAATAGTTCGTCACCATCACCGCCAGCGCCGCGTCCTCGAGCGCGTTCTCCAGACTCATCGTTTCCTGCTTGTACATCATTCGCTTTGTGATTCTTATTGCGATGGGAGGACCGTCGGCCAGGCTCTCGGCCCACTGACGGGCGGTAGGCATCAACTCGTCGTCCGGGACCACTTCGGTCACCAGGCCAAGCTCCTGTGCCTTTCCCGCGGGGTAGACTTCGGAGAAAAGGGACATCTTCAACGCGTTTTGCAAACCCATATACTTCGGAAAAAGGTAAGCTCCGCCTTCGTCGGGGATGAGCGCAAACTTCAGGCTGGTGTCGCCCAGTCTCGCGCTTTCGGCGGCTATTCGGAAATCACAGCACAGCGCGAGCGTCAGCCCACCTGCGACCGCAGCGCCGTTTATCGCGGCAACCGTGGGCTTGTCAAAGCGGCGCAGAAGAGTCACGAGTTGATGCATGTTCTCGCGCATTTCGAGCATTGCTTCCATGCGGTGACCTCGATAGCGCGAGGGGTATTGAAAGTCACGGCTGATGTCGCCGCCCGAGCAGAAGCCCCGCCCCGTTCCAGTAATGATCACCGCTCGCACTTCGTCATCATCGCGCGCATCCGAGAGAGCGGCGATGATCT
This sequence comes from Blastocatellia bacterium, assembly GCA_035607285.1. Taxonomy (GTDB): domain Bacteria; phylum Acidobacteriota; class Blastocatellia; order UBA7656; family UBA7656; genus Onstottus_A. Next base: position 15,517 of record DATNBZ010000131.1, read on the forward strand.
CGTGAACCATGACTTCCGAATACGCGTTGAGTTTGGCGGGACGATTCAGGGTGATCGTCGCGACGCGATTCTCTTTTGCGTAAATGATTTCGCTAAACTCCATTGAACCTACCTTTGGAGTGCGGCGAGCGTTGTTTGCGCGCCGCTTTGACTCCTTGGTGTGACCGGTGCCCAGCCAAAGCGGCGCGCAAACAACACTCGCCGCACTCTAAATTTCCTCCCAACAAACTATCTTCCCACGAACTTTGGCTCGCGTTTTTCCATGAAGGCTCGCACGCCTTCCTTGTGATCTTCAGTCATCGAGCATCGCATATGGGTTTCAGCCTCGCGATCGAGGGTCGCCTTGAAATCGGCGCTGGAAGCCATATTCACGTTAGCCTTCATATAGCGATAACTCGTCAGCGGCCCATGCGCAATGTGAGACGCGATGTCGTTCGCCGTAGCACGCAGGGCGTCGTGTTCCACAACCTGATTGACTAACCCGAGCCGATGAGCCTCCGTGGCGCCGACGATCTCGCCAAGGAAGAAGAGTTCCTTTGCCTTCGGCGCGCCCGCGTATTGTGTCAACAGCCAGGTAGTTCCGAAGTCGCCCCCGTAGCCGACCTTTGCATAAGCCGTTCCGAATCGGGCTTGCTCGGAAGCGATTCGCAGGTCGCAAGCCAGGCACACGCCGAGCCCCGCTCCCATCGCGAAGCCGTTGACCGCCGCGATTGTGACTTTGGGCATGCTGTAGAGCAGGAAGCTCAGCTCCTGCATCTGCCGCAACCGGTCGATCTTTTGCTCGAGGGTCTCGCTGTCGTCCTGGGCCATTGTCGACACATCGCCGCCGGCGCAGAACGCGCGGCCCGAGCCGGTCACCACGACGCAACCGACCTCGGGATCTCGAGCCCAGGCTTTCAAGATTTCAATCGAGCCTGTGATCAGATCCATGCTCAGCGCGTTCAGTTTGTCGGGTCTGTTGAATGTAAGCGTAGCAACTTTGTCGGAGAGATCTGTAAGCAGCACTTCGTCAGCCATTGATGTCCTTTCAGGTGTGAGTGATCGGGCTCGGATTATATTAGAAAGATCGCGTCGTTGCGAGTTGTGAGCGAGTTCCGTCTCTTTGCGAGCCTTGCGGTCCTTGGCGAGCTTTGCGCTAGAACAGAATTCGTTGAGCGCTAGAACAGAATTCGTTGAGCGCAAAGCTCGCAAAGGACCGCAAAGCTCGCAAAGACGCGTGGATTCGTGTTTACTGCTAACCAGAGGATTCGAGAATATGGCTCTAGTGAACACCGTCCGCGGCCCTATCGAGTCGGCTCAATTGGGCGTGACCCTGATGCACGAGCACGTCTTCGTCCTTTCGGCCGAAATCATGCAGAACTTTCCCGAGCCCTGGGGCGATGAAGAGAAGCGAGTCGCAGATGCGATCGCTCGACTGAATCAGCTCAAGGCTCGAGGCGTCGATTCAATAGTCGATCTCACCGTCATCGGTCTGGGTCGTTACATCCCGCGCATCCAAAGAGTCGCCGCCGATACTCAAATCAACATCGTAGCCGCAACCGGCGTGTACACCTACAACGACGTGCCGATGTACTTCCATTTCCAGGGTCCGGGAACTGAGCTGGGCGGGCCGGAAATGATGGTCGACATGTTTGTGAAAGACATTGAAGAAGGCATCGCCGGTACGGGCGTGAAGGCGGCAATTCTCAAGTGCGCGACCGATCGGCCGGGCGTTACGCCGGGCGTTGAACGGGTCCTTCGCGCCGTGGCTCAGGCGCATCTGCGCACGGGTGTGCCGATTTCAACTCACACGCATGCCGCAACTGAACGAGGGCTCGAGCAGCAAAGAATTTTTCAGGAAGAAGGCGTCGATCTGACACGCGTTGTTATTGGCCATTCGGGCGACACGACGGACATCGCCTATCTTGAAAAGCTGATTGCGAACGGCTCGTACATAGGGATGGACCGCTTTGGCATCGACGTGCTCTTGCCGTTTGAGGACCGGGTGAACACGGTCGCGAAGATGTGTGAGCTTGGTTATGCGGACAGGATGGTCCTCTCGCAAGACGCCGCTTGCTTCAACGATTGGCTGCCGGAGGCCGCGCTCCCTGCGGTGCTTCCAAACTGGCACTACATGCACATCCACAATGACGTGATTCCGGCCTTGAAACGGCGGGGAGTGACCGACCGGCAAATTGAAACGATGCTGGTGGATAATCCTCGCCAAATCTTTGACGCGCGTTAGTTCGCGACTGTCCGACAAACTTCAGTTTGTCGTCCCGCCCGCTTGTGTCGACAAACTGAAGTTTGTCGGACATGCGTTGCGCGGAAATTCTTACACGACCCCGCTGTAATCTTTACGTTAGCCCTCTGAAAGAAATAACGAAAACGCCTCAATACCCGCACTTTAGAGATCGAGTGCCTGGACCTCGGACGGCATAATGGTTGCAGCACCGTTGATGGGGCAGAGATACGGGTGATGGTAAGTCACTTCCGGTCTCTTATGCGGTTGCTGTGGTGAGGACGGCGACCGAAATAGGCGATGCGGACGTTCTCTGCATCGCCTTTTTACATTCCAAAAGTGGGAGAAGAGAATAATGAAATTCAGACTCACGACGTTGTTAGTTCTGACGGTCGTTGTAGTGTTGGGTTCCGTTGGGTGCGCGACCAAGAAGTATGTGCGCAACTCGGTTAGCGAACGGGTGACTCCGCTCGAGCAGCGAACGGGCGAGTTGGAAGAGACCTCGCGGCGCAGCAGCCAGGACGTTTCACGCTTATCGACGGACATCACTGATGTGAAAGGACGGGCCGATCGCGCTCAGTCACAAGCCGACACGGCGCTCACGCGGGCTAACGAAGCCAACACGCGCGTGAACGGCGCCGAGCAATCGGTGACCGATCTACGGACCAACCTTGATAACTACGCGCTTCAAAACACGGCTTCGGTTCGATTCAAATTCGACAGCTATCAGTTGACGCCCGAGGCTAAAGAGTCGCTCGATCAACTGGCGTCGCAAATCAAGGACAAATCCAATTTCATTCTCGAGATTGAGGGATTCGCGGACTCGGTTGGTAAGGACGCCTACAACAATCAGCTTACGCAGAAGCGTGCTGACGCGGTGCGGCGCTATCTGGCCGAGCAGCATGACATTCCGTTGTTCAGAATGCACCTGCTCGGATTCGGCGAGATGCGGCCGGTTGCGGACAACCACACTCGCGAGGGCCGCTCGGAGAATCGCCGCGTCGAGATTCGTTTGCTGACTCGCAACCTGGGCGGCGCTCCGGCTGGGCAGAGCAAATCAGAACAGCGCTAACCTATTTCGGAGATCGAAGCGCTGGAACCAGCCTTCGATCAAAGCCCCCGAAGCGAAAGGCGGACCCGTGGCCGGGTCCGCCTTTTTTGTGTCTGCGACTTGACGGCTTCAACGCTACACCTTAATTATCGGTGTTCGGCGCAACCGAAGACCTGGACTTAGACAGCGCAAATCAGGATTCAGTTGAAGATCGAATTGCAACAGGGTGACATCACCAACCAGCCGGACATCGATGCGATCGTCAACGCAGCGAACACCGAGTTGTGGCTGGGCTCCGGAGTCGCGGGAGCGATCGCGCGGCGCGGCGGCCCCGAGATCGAGCGCGAGGCCGTCGCTCAAGGTCCGATTCGTTTAGGCGAGGCGGTGCGCACCACCGCTGGGAATCTCCCAAACAAGTTTGTTATTCATGCCGCGGCGATGGGTTATCGCGACGAAGATCGCGCAGTGCCAAAGCGCCCGGGATCGGCTTCGAGCGACGCAATCATTCGCGAAGTGACGATGAGCTGCATAAGGCTGGCCGAAGAGGCCGGCTGCAAGTCAATTGCGTTCCCGGCGTTGGCGACCGGCGTCGGAGGGTTTCCAGTCGATGAGTGCGCCCGAGTTATGATCGGGGCAGTAAAGGACTATGCCGGCCGGAATTCGCGGACGGCGATCGAGCTTGCGCGGTTTGTATTATTTACCACGGACGATCTCAACGTCTTCGAGAGCGCGATGGGACGAGTCTGATCGCGGGAACATATGGGGACCGACACTTCCGACAAAGTGAAAGGCTATTGTTACGATTACCCGCGGCCTGCGTTGACCGTCGACATTGTTTTGCTGCATCGCACTGCGGATGGGATTGAAGTGCTGCTGATCAAGCGGGCCGGCGATCCATTTGAGGGACATTGGGCTTTCCCTGGCGGCTTTGTCGATATGGATGAATCGCTCGAAGACGCGGCCGCGCGGGAACTCGCCGAAGAAACCGGTCTACGGGGAATTAGCCTCGAGCAAATTGGCGCTTTTGGAGACCCCGGCCGCGATCCGCGAGGGCACACCGTCAGCGTGGTATTCGCCGGCGTGCTGAAGACTCGCCAGCAGGTGACCGGCGCAGATGATGCTTCGGAAGCGGCCTGGCATTCAGCTCTCGAGCCACCGAAGCTGGCGTTCGATCACAACAAGATCCTGCGCGTCGCCGTGGATCGAATGCGTCTCACTTCGTAGTAACGACCTGTATGGGCGGCCCTCCGTGGCCGCCCCTCTTCGGTCCAACGAGCGCCGTATCTAAAGAGGGGCGGCCACGGAGGGCCGCCCATACAGGTCGTTACCAGGGGGGCGTCATACGTTGCAAGTCCCGCTCTTAATCACACCAACCGCGAAAGCCCAGAGCCACGAGAACGACGCAATGAGTGAAGCATCTGACCGATCTTCTTCGCTGGTGCAGGTTGCATTGGTTGAGCCCGAGATCCCTCCAAACACCGGCAACATCGCTCGATTGTGCGCGGCCACCTTTACGCCGCTGCACCTCGTTGGGAAGCTGGGGTTTCGCACCGACGACAAGGCGGTTCGTCGAGCAGGGCTCGACTACTGGAATGATGTCGAGCTTCATTATCATCTGAATATTGACGCGCTTTGTGCCGCGCTTCCAGGCTGCCGATTTCTCTATTTCACGACCAAAGCTGAGCGGGAATATACAACGTTTGCGTACGCGCCCGGCGATTGTCTTGTCTTTGGGAGAGAGACCCGGGGGCTGCCCGAAGAGCTGTTGCGTGCGAACTGGGATCGGAGCCTGACCATTCCGATGCCTAACCGCAAAGTGCGTTCGCTCAATCTGGCAACGTCGGTTGGAATTGTGCTTTATGAAGCGTTGAGGCAGTTGAGATAAACATGTAGGGGCGGCTCTCCGTGGCCGCCACTCATCGGAAGTTCTGGACGGTTTACCCGGGAGGGGCGGCCACGGAGGGCCGCCCCTACATGAGGCTCTTAGAATCTAGCTGTCGAAATCTGCGGGGACCGCTGTCCAGTCGTAGGATTCATCACATCGATTGTGACCATGCTCCCAACAGGAAAAGCTCTCTTCAACGGCTTCTTACCTAATTCGGCTACCAGCCGCGTAAGCGTTCCATTGGCCAGCGAGAACGAATCGTCATAAGTAATCCCAGTCAGCGGAGCGCCGTTGACCTCGATAACCGATGAGCCGTTCAGGAAGCCGAAGCCGTCGATTGTCACCGAGTGCTTGGTGAATTTCGGCTGGCCCACAATAACCGGAGACTGCGCAGGCGCGGGCGTGTTTATCAGAGCTGCATAAGCGCTTGCGCGGCCGGAGCGCGCGATGAGCGAAGCCAGAGAATTCAACGGCTGCGAATTATCGACGATGCGTCGCTTGACTTCTTCGGGACTGAGCGACCGGTCCTGCGACCAAAGCAGCACGGCTATCCCGGACACATAAGGCGTAGACATCGATGTGCCGCTCAGGGTGGTGTAGGTGTTCCCGGGATAGGTGCTCTCGATCGAAACTCCCGGAGCGCCCACGCTTACCGAGCCGTGCCCGTAGTTCGAGAATGAAGCCAGTTGGCCGTCTCGATCGAGTGCGGCAACGGAAATGACGCCGGACAACGATCCAGCAAATGCGCTGGGGTAACTGGGAGTGTCATCGACGTTATTGCTTTCGTTGCCGGCGGCGCACACAAAGAGGATTCCGGCGTTATTCGCGAGGGCGATCGCGTCCTGCAAAGCTTGCGAGTTGCCGCCCCCGCCCCAGCTTGCGTTGATCACTCGAATGTTGAATCCGCGATTCCTCATCTCGATCGCGTAGTTGATGCCCCTCACTGCGTTTGATGTCGAGCCCTTGCCCAACGGACCTCCGAGAAACTTGAGCGACATGATCTTTACGTGCCAGGCGACGCCGGCCACGCCCTTTCCATTGTCGCCCAGGGCGCCGATCGAACCGGCTACGTGTGTGCCGTGGTAGTCTTCGCTGCTGGAGACGAAAGTCTTGTTGTTGTCACTTATGAAATTCCATCCGTTTATGTCGTTGGTGAAACCCGGCAAGGCTCCGGGAGATGGGTTCACCCAAGCGTTCGGCGACAGGTCTTCGTGTTGAAGGTCGACACCCGTATCGAGCACTGCCACGATAACGTCATCGCTGCCGGTGGTTATGTCCCATGCTTTGGTTGCGTCGATATTCGGAGCTCCCGCTTCGCAGAATTGGCAGCTTGCCTGTGACAGTCCCCACATCTGACCCTGCGCGAAGAAAGGATCATTCGGAACCGTATCGGTCGCGTAGACAAAGTAATCGGGCTCGGCAAACTCGACTCGCGGGTCTGCCGAGGCACGGCTGACCGCTTCTTCTACTGACAGATTCTGGTTGAGATGAATCAACTGGGTTGCGGCGCGTCGTTCGGAAAGCGCTTCTGCTTTCACGCCCGGGGCACGCACTATTTCCTCGGCCGTCGAGTCCGCGGCTATCGCGGACCCGGCTTTGAGCTTAACGACTATTCTGTCGTCGGCATAAAGTTGCCTGGCGTTATCACGCCGCTGTGAATAAGCAACCGGGCGTGGAATAAGAACAAGAGAGACCAGTACCAGGCAGGCACAAACGGAAAGGAACTTCTTCATCTTCTCTACCTCAAAAATTGAACTGCGGGAGATTGGGCTGTTAGTTGTACTTCCATCCGACCATTCATTTTAGAATTGCGGGGGAAGCGAAATTATAAGCGGCATTAGCACGCCCTGCAATAGTTGCAACAGAATCACAAGAAGCGGCAGTCTCTCTGCCAGTGTCCTCGAGGTGAATGCTCGAATGGGTTAGCCACTCGTGATTCGGCTTACGCAGGCAGAACGCGAAACGTTCTCTTAAACGCGAGCCCCGGTCGATTGTTCCGCACACACTCGCGAAAGCCACGTAGTGACGAATTTATTCGTTACCGTCTGGAGTTTGGACATTTACAACCGCGAAGTGGTTGGGACCCAAAGCCCAGGGTTTCGGTACTCCGCTACCCTGGGTGACGGTGTCGTGCCGAGACTACACAACAGGGTGAA
>DATNBZ010000154.1:0-13514 GCA_035607285.1 Blastocatellia bacterium
AGATGTACGACGAATGGGCGGCAGTGGGTGATGATGCGATGGCAGGCCGCAACCCCTTCAGGGTTGGCCCAAACAAATTGGGTAGTCTCGGCACGACACCGTCACCCACGGTAGCGGAGTACCGCAACCCTGGGCTTTGGGTCGCAACCACTTCGTGGTTGTAAATGTCCAAACTCCAGTCCCCTCTGAGTAAAACAAGCTACTTGCCGATTGACAAGCGAAGCTCTCTTCAGTAATATCGCGTCCACCAAATTGGCGCTCCTGATCGGCGCGAGGTTGATTCCAATTTGATACGAAACCTTGCGCTCTTGGGATAGCTCAGGACTCCAGGTCATAACGGTCAGAAGCGCGGTTCAACAGGCATCAAAGCCGGGTAGCACGGAACTCCGATGTCGTGTCAGTTGAGAGCGCCGTGTCCCCGACCCCGGGTTGAATTTCAGGTCTCCCTCACCTCTCACCTGGATTCGACTTCGCAAAGGAGGCCTCCAGATGGCAGCTCGGCCGAACCCAATTGCAACGGCAGCACCGGCCCCAAGAAAACCAATTAAGCGAGCAAAGATGGTTGGCTGGTTTGATCCCGGCCAGCTCGCGCGGACAGGGATCGAAGTAGTCGTTTCAACGCTTTTTGGACGCCACTCGGATTTCAGGCTCATCGAAGCGCTCGTCCCTCAAACCGGTGAATGCGATTTCTTTGACCATACCTATAACTACACCTGCGACGCCGACCAGCGATACGTCAATTTGGACAAGACCAGCCCGCGAACGGAACCGGAATTCTGGATAGACTACGTAAGCGACGTCGGTGACGGTTGGAATCCAACCTACACAATGGCCTACTATCTCGGCCTGCCCGCGCTAGACCTTCAAGCGCCCGGCAACGGCGGAAAGATTTCTACTCGGCAAGGAAGCGTGCTGGTCTTCGGCGGCGACGAAGTCTATCCGACCGCGAGCCGCGCCGTATACGAAGAGAGACTGGTTGCGCCGTATCAGGCCGCCTATCAGTCTGCCGGAAAACCTCCGCATGTTTATGCGGTGCCGGGCAATCACGATTGGTACGACAGCCTCGTGGCGTTTACGCGATTGTTTTCTCAGAGGCGATGGTTCGCCGGCTGGCAGACTCACCAAACGCGCAGCTATTTCGCAGTAAAGCTCCCGCGCGGGTGGTGGATCCTGGGAACGGATGTCCAGCTTGGGTCGGACGTCGACAAGGCGCAGGTCGACTATTTCAGCGAGATTGCCGACAAGCACCTGCAACCCGGCGATCGCGTCATTCTGTGCAACGCCGAGCCGCACTGGATCTATTCCACGACCTACCGCGGATACGACGCGAACGTCTATAGCGAGAGTAATCTGAAGTTCCTCAATAAACTTCTGGACAACAAAGTAAGGGTGTATCTCGCGGGTGACCTGCACCACTATCGTCGTCACGAAGATCCAAAAGGAAATCAGAAGATCACTGCCGGAGGCGGAGGCGCATTCCTGCATCCGACGCATGCGCCGGACGCTTCGGAGCTCGAGGAGGGCTACGCCATTCAGAGGAGCTTTCCGGATGCGAAGACCTCGCGGAGAATGACCTGGGGCAACCTCAAGTTTGGGCTTACCAATCCGCAATTCGGTCTTGCGACCGGGCTCATTTACGCTCTTACGCTCTGGGCCATCAAGCCTCCGATCGGCGCCGAAACCAACTTGTTCCGTGCAGCAAAAACTACTCTCGTAGCCGCTCTGGCAAGCCCGTTTGAAGCGTCCTGGGTGCTGGCTATTTTCCTCGGCTTTCTTCTGTTCACCGACACTCATTCCAAGCCCTACCGAATCATTGCAGGCTCGCTGCACGGATTGACTCATTTATTTTCCGCGTTTCTGATCGGGTGGGGCTCACTCTATGCGATTACAAAATGGGGCCCGGGTGACGCGAAACCGATATGGCAGCTCGGCCTGTTTGCCGGACTGATGTTTGCCGGAGGCTATATCGCCGGCCCACTGATCATGGGACTCTATCTCTTGATCTCGCTCAACGGCTTCAAGCGTCACTCGAACGAAGCGTTCTCAGCATTGAAGAGCGAGGATTACAAAAACTTCCTTCGGATGAAGATCGATCAGAACGGCGATCTCACGATCTATCCGATAGGCATTCGGCGAGTGCCTCGCAAATGGAGAGAAACCGAAGTAAACACGCCGGGAGCGCGGTTCGTTCCCGACGACAAAGCGGCGACCGAACCGGAGCTGATCGAAGGGCCGATCGTCGTTCACAAGGGAGCAACCATGACTACACATTCCGGAGCGAATACCTCGCTCAGCTTCACCGAGGAGATGAAAGGATTTGTCGCGATGGGCGAGACTGACTTCCAGCGCGGACGGGAAGAAGGTAAAAAAACAAACACCGCGCTTATGTTTCATCTGACGATAACGATGGATGACGTAGCAGCCTTCGTCGAGAACCCGAAACACGAAGGAAGCGCCTCCGGCTACGTGCGCTGCGATCAATTCGGCGGCGAGCGCACGGTCGATAAAGGTGTGTTCAACCTCTTTGTCGACGCCGAACAACCGCACCGAAAGCTAATGCTCTATCGGCTCTTCTTCAATGACGACAAGGGTGAGCCGCTCACGCTGTACGGCTTCAAAGACGTCAACGATGATCCGGGCGTGGACAGTATCTGGAAAGACACTTCAACTCTGTATACGCGCGTCTTCCGCGGCCACATTCAGCCGGAGGGCGACGCGACTGCGGAGACAGTCGCCGCGGGCATCATCACAATCCACGAACTGGATTTCCTAAAACAACTCACGACATTTCGTGTTGAGGGACCGAGCCTGGCGGCTAAGGCCGAGGCGCTCGGCCAGTTCGGAAAACTCTTTTTGGGAAGCCTTTGGGATGTCTACGGGTCGAAGCTGCCTCGACTACATTGAAACGGAGGAGACGAAATGGACAACGATAACGGCGCGACAAACAATGGACTACATGAACTGTTCGAATACCCGTTCATGTCCTGCCTTACGGAACGAAGGACGCGGCGCGTGGCGCGCGGCGTCTCGATCAATGCCGGCCCGCTGAGTTACACGAGCAACAACCAGCCCGATCCGCTCAGCAAGCTCGAGGAAGCGATTCTAATCGTCTCGACCGGAGTGACCGGCGTATCGACGCATGACGGGCCTCTCATCAGGCCGGACGGAGTACCGGAGCTTGCGACTCCATTTCTAAACGTCATCGCCCGTTCAGCCAGCAGCGCGGACAATTGCCAGGCCACTATCTTTTTCATGATCAATGATGAGGGCATCTTCCTGATCCAGCAGCCTAAGGGGCGCGACGCGATCCCAATGGTGAAGGACCTGCCCCCGCGATGGGCTGACTGGAAGGAGCAGGATTGGATCGATGCGGCGAATGCCGTCAAAGTCCCGGTGTCAAATCACAGGCTGGAATTCCCACGCGACTATCCGTACTACCTGGGATGGAACGCGCAGCATTCAAATCGTCCGGGAACCACAATGTTTCTGCCACTGGTTGATTGCACGTGGCAATACATCAACGCCATTCTGATCCTGGCATCCGAGCCGGCCGGCAAGCGTCCGTTGTTCATCGACGACTTTCGCTCCTTTCATCCGTCGAATTTCATCGAGTTCGTTGCCTGGCTAGGCAGTAAGCTCGGGTTCAGTGAGGACATTCCTTACCAGCCGGTCGGAGGGCTGAAGTGGATTCGAAACAAATTTGTAAATAAGGATTATGCCGCCCCGCTCGGATTCGGGCGCGCCCTGCGTACCGATTACGAGTGCTTCTTCGCGATGCAGAACCTGATGCTCGTCGGACAAGCATTGGGCGTTGGCGGTTGGATTCACGGCTCTGTTTTCCCGCCCTACATCTATCAGACTGATCCTTCGAAGAATTGGTATGGCCTGGGCTTTCGTATGCAGGAGCCGAAGAAATTGAAGCCGACTCCTCCGGTTCCCGCGTCGCAGCCCAATCCTGTCGGAATCGACGGGATACTCGAGGGCTTGTGTCCGCCCTACGTCAAGTCAATGGATGAAGCGGTCGATCGAGTGGTCGAATCCAAGTACGGCTCGCGGGGCAACTATGGAGACCAGTCCGTATTCTCGCTTCCCTATCGCAACCCGCGCAATGCGGAGGAGTACGTGCGCGAGGGAACGCAGTACACTCCGGATGCGATCGCTTACGGCAAGGACATTTGTAATTACATCTACGATACCTATGGCCGTTTCCCGGCGCACGTGGACACCTTCTATACCCCGGGCATGTGGCTGCAGTTTTCACATCTCGAGATGGAGTACTACGACAAGTTCTTCGACCCCAGACAGTACACCAGACAGGCAAAGCACGACGACCTGTGGCACGGCCGGGGACGCGCGGTTTCTGAAAGTGCTTGAGAGAACCGATAACAAGAGCCGGAACGCATAAGGAGAACACGGACTATGATTCGGGCGCTTCAAATCACGGCAATTGCAATCTCTGCCTTGTTCCTGGCCGCGGTGGTTGGGTTCATTGTGCTTGAGAAGACATGGGTAAGTCAGGAGCCGACGACTCCGGAAGGTTACTTCTTGTACGGGTCGACCGGCACTGAGCTGATGCCGCTGGAAGTCTTCCAGGTGCTGCCCGACCTTTTCCCCGACCAGTTCCAGCCCGCGGGCAAAGAAGCCGGAGACTGGATCGATCAGTTCGGCTTCATCCGGGGTCAGGAGGGTGTGAACGAAGGGTTGCCCCTGGGAATGAACGTAAGCCGCTATCGTCCTAAATCCGGAGCTCCTTCTCCAAGCTCGTTTGTCGGTTTCAACTGTGCTGCTTGTCACACGGCAAAGATTCGGCGATTTGCCGGTGACGAGGGTCTGACGGTTTACGGCATGGGCAATGCGACGATCGACCTGGTCGCATTCGGAGAGGCGGTTAAGACATCGTTGCTCGACGAGCAGCGGCTCACTCCCGACATCGTGGCTTCGGCGTACGAATCGAAGTTTCACAAGCGGATCGGCCCGCTCGACAAGTTTATGATCAGCCTATGGCTCAAGGGTGCGCGTGAGCAGTTGCGCGCGGAGTTGCCGCTGCGTGACTGGCCTCGCGGCGGGCCCGAGTTGAGAGATGCCAATCTTATGACCAGTGGCCCCGGACGGAACCAGCCGATGAAGGAGACGATGCGTTTTCTGATCGACCGCACTCCTTTTCCTGACGGCGGCTCGTCGCAGATTCCGAGCTTGTATCATCAGGAGCGTCGAGACTGGGCGCAATACGACGGGAGCGTTCGAGATCCGTTGACGCGCAACTCTCTTGCGGCTCTTGGGGTCGGCGCGTCTATATATAACCTGCGCAAGCCGGGGATTCTGCACACGCTGCAACAGACCTATGAGTATCTGAAGAAACTCGAAGGCCCGAAGTACAGCGAGGTCTTCCCGGATCGGCCGATCGACGCAACGCAAGCCGAGCGTGGGCGTAACGTCTACATGCAGCATTGCGGCGATTGCCACGGCTGGCCGTCGGCAAACGGCGAGTGGGTCAAGGGTAAGCGCCAGGGCGAGGTCGTTCCGCCCGAAGAAGTTGGCACCGATGATGCGCGTGTGACGTTTCGCTATTACAACGAATCCGCCGACCTCATCTACAATTTCTTTCCCGCCGGCCATCCTCTCAAGCCGCCACGGGAAGACCTGCGGGCCGGTCATGGCTACATCAACTCACCGATCGAATCGTCCTTTACACGCGCTCCGTATTTGCACAACGGCAGCATTGCAACGCTCGCGGAGCTGATAAACCTCAAGGAGCGCCGCGCTGTCCTCTATCGAGGAGCGAACGTCTACGACCCGGAAGACCTGGGCTTGATCATTCCCGACAAGCCGGACACGAAGAATTACTTTCGTTACGACACCCGCATTTATGGAAATGGAAACCGGGGCCACGATTATCCCTGGGCGTACAAAGGCCCGGGCTGGGATGAGAACGCGCTCAAGGATCTGATGGCGTTTCTCAAGACGCTGTAAAGCGGAGAGTCAGGAGAACTGTCATGAAAGCCGCCGAAACGACATCCTATCGAATCACTCTTACGGAATTCACAATTGCATTCGTCTCCTTTGGCTTGCTGTTGGGAGTTGCGCTGATGGCGGCCGAGACCAACATGGACGTTGGAATGTATCGCACAATTTATTCGTTTTGGGTCACGGCGGCTCTCGTGATTCCGGCGCTGTGTGCATTCGTTCTGCCTGGCGATTCACCTCGAATCCGAACCACCTGGCTGCTCTTCTGGACGTTTTCGTTCCTGGCCTATCTTGTTCACGCAAGCTATGCGGTCCTCTCGGTATATCACGGCAGCTTTCACGAATTTCTAGCGGGTCAGGGTGCGTTTCCGGCAATCAATAATGCAATCTTCACCTTGTGGTGGGCGCTGGATCTGGCGCTCGCGTGGTGGGTTCACTCCGGCGCGCGCTGGATTCGAATTGAGCGAGTGGCCGCGCACATCTACATCGGGTTGACCTTCGTCGCTTCGACGCTGTTTTTGAAGCATGGTTTTGTCAATGTGATTGGAATCGTTTTGACCGCCTCGGTAGTCATTTGCCTGATGATTAACTTTGACGCAAGGCGGAGCGTCAAACGCCGGGAGAGCGCGATGGCGGGTTGAGAATCTTTGACAAGCGGGCCGCGTGATAGCGTGTTGCCCGCGGAGCACACCTCTGCGTCCTCGGCGGTTGATCCCGAGCCACTGAGCAGGAAAAACCGCAGAGGACGCCGAGGACGCAGGGCCCAATACAGTACCGTTCGCTGGCTGTGCTTGACTCGTCTTTAGAGATGACATAAGCTCGCGCCGCCAGTAGGCAAGATCGCATTCGCGAGAATTCACTCCGCAAGCCCAATCGGGCAAATTGGATGGTTGTGATGACCGAAAACAATGGCCCAATGCTGAGTTCTTTTCCACCTTATTTCGGTGAAGGAAGAGCGATGGCTTTTCCTACCCTCGAGAGAATCGACTTCACCGCCGGCGACGGCAACGCATTACTGATGCACCATACGAGCGGAGGCACTCGCGGTCCGATTATCGTCACGCCCGGAACGGCAATGACCGCGTTGTCCTACTGCATCGACACGGTGCCTCAAAACCTGGTCGAGTTCCTTGTGGAAAAGGGATTCGATATCTGGCTGGTTGATTGGCGAACCAGTCCGTTGCTGGCGGCGCACAAGAAGCCTTATACCCTGGACGATGTCGCCCACTATGACTGGCCGGCCGCGGTAGCGGAGGTTCGCCGGCGCACCAACAGCGAACAGGTTTCGGTGCTCGCGCACTGTCTGTCATCGCCGTGTTTCATGCTCTCGCTGGTCCGTGGTTATATGGACAGCAAGCAGATCGAATCGTTTATCGCGAGCCAGGTAGCTCTTCACCTTCATATGACTCCGGTTGGAGCGCTGAAGTTGAAGACCCACATGGAAAAGCTACTGCCATCGCTCGAGATGATGCACCAGAAGCCCGCTGAAACGACCGGTAAGATGTCTGATTTCGCCGTCTCCTTCCTGTCGCACGTGCTTCCCAAGTCATATTCGTGTGATAACCCGGTGTGTTCCCGGCACAGCGCGACGTTCGGCGATCTCATTTTTCACTCGCGCGTGAATGCCCCGACTCACGCGCTGATGGGCGACCTCATCCCGGAGTGCCTGACCGCATTTCTGCAGGATGTCGCTGTCTGGGCGCGGAAGGAAAGCATATTGACGGACGAGGATCGCCGGCACCTCGATCGGCTGCAGCTTCCGATCAGTTTCATTTCAGGCGCCGAGAACCGGATGTTCGTTCCTCAGAGCACGGAACAAACATTCAATCTGCTTTGCGAAGCCAACGGGACCGAGAACTACCGGCGAACCGTCTACAAGGATTTCGGACACCTCGACTGCTACATCGGGGAGGGCGCCTCGACCACAATCTGGCCAGACCTGGCCGACGCGCTCGGGTAGGTTTAACGCAAAGACGCGAAGACGCAAGGTCGCAAGGCTTCCTGGTTATTTTTCAATATCGCGTCTTTGCGGCCTTGCGGCTTTGCGTTAGAAACAATTGTGTTGTGAACCTCTCAAAGGAGGACAAAGATGAGCGACGCGAAGTTGGGAATGATGTTCAGTGAAGTGATGAAGGGCGGATTCGCTCTCAACGAGACTGATCCCAAGTCAGGCGCGAAATCCGGCAAGCATCAACCTCTTGTGATGCACGGCACAATAACAATCGAAGACCTCGAAACATTCATCGCCGATCCGGATCACGTGGGCAGGCTTGACGTCAGGATGGACTGGTCGCCGTTTGGGAACGACATCCCTGCTCTTGGCGGAGTGTTCAACCTGTTCTCACCTACAGGCGACCCAAAGCTGAAACTCATGGTCTACGAGTGGCCCATCGAGCACGACGGGAAGTCTTATTACTTTGCCGGCCAGAAAGACGTGCAAGTGCACTCCGTATTCGACGTCTGGAAGGACACCACAACGCTCTACACGACTCTTCATGAAGGCGCCGACAAGACCGGCAACGTAGTTGGAGCGGGTATCCTGGAACTCTCTCCGAGAGAGCTGATGAGAATGACCGGGACCTTTACAGCCTTGAACGCTGATAGCATGGAAGAAAGCCTGCGGGCCACCACAATGTTCGGGCGCTTCTTCCTGGGAGAACTCTGGGACACTTACATCAAGAGAGTAGGAGCCTGACATGGCATTCGACGTAATCGTAATCGGAAGCGGCTTCGGCGGAGCGATCACCGGGTGCCGGCTTGCGGAGGCAGGTCTTAAGGTGCTGATTCTCGAGCGTGGACGCCGATGGGACAACACCACTTATCCGCGCGATCCTGAAGACGCCTGGGTCTGGAACCACCGCCGTCCCGAGCACGAGAACGGATGGGTCGATCTGCGGGTGTTCCCGAACATGGCGGTCGCCCAGGGCGCCGCAGTCGGCGGCGGCTCGCTGATCTATGCGAGCATCTCCGTAGAAGCGCCGAAGCGGGTCTTCGACAATGGCTGGCCGCAAGAGGTCACGTATTCGGAATTGAAGCCTCACTACGACACAGTGAAGAAGTTCATGAACGTTCAGAAGATGCCCGACAACCAGCGGAACGGGCGAACGAGGTTGATGAAGGAGGGCGCGGAGAAGCTCGGCTACGGTGACCGCTTCGAGATGCTCGATATGGCGGTTTCTTTCGATCCGGATCTGGTCTACGACCCGAACGATCTGCCGCCGGTCGGCAAGGAAAAAAGATTCGTCAACGCTCAGGGGGTCGAGCAGGGCTGCTGCATACACCTGGGCCGCTGCGACATCGGATGTGATGTATACGCCAAAAACACATTGGATAAGAACTACATTCCGTGGGCCGAGAAACACGGCGCCGAGGTGAGACCGCTTCACATCGTCACAAACATCGAGCCCGACTCTGGCGGCTATCGAGTCTCTTTCGACCGCATCGATCAATCGAGCAAGTCTCGTGTCGCGGGAAGCGAGAGGGCGCGCATCGTAATCGTCGCGGCGGGCTCGCTTGGCTCGACTGAATTATTGTTGCGATGCCGCGACGTTAACCGCAGCCTTCCAAAAATCAGCCAGTTTCTGGGTCACAACTGGAGCAGCAATGGCGACTTCCTGACGCCAGGACTGTACAAGGACTTCGACATCCACCCGGGCAAGGGTCCGACGATCTCGAGCGCAATAAACTTTCTGGACGGAGTAATCAACAATCAGAGTTTCTGGGTTGAAGACGGCGGCTTTCCGAATCTGGTAACCACGCTATTGAAAAAACACGGCGGCGGACTCAGCAAAGCCGCGTATGCCGCCTCGCTTATCAAACACATTGACGACTTGCTTTTGAAGTTTGATCCGTTCGGCAACGCGATGCCGTGGTTCGCGCAGGGAGTCGACGCCGGTGATGGCGTTTTCTCGATGAAGCGGCCTTGGTGGTTCTTCGGCGAGCGCAAGTTTCACCTGTCGTGGGACGTGACGAAGTCCAAGCCGATGTTCGACACGGTCATCGACACTCACAAGAAGCTGTCGCATGCGACGGGCGGCGAGCCGCTTGTTCCGCCTACGTGGACGCTCGCGAATTATCTTGTGACACCTCATCCGCTGGGCGGGTGCAATATGGGGAATACAGCTTCGACGGGTGTTGTAGATCACACGGGTCAGGTGTTTGGCTACGACAACCTATACGTAGCCGATGCCGCGATCATACCGACGCCGCTCGGAGTCAATCCTTCGCGCACCATCGGCGCGCTGGCAGAACGAATTGCCAAGATTATTGTAAAAGCTAAGCCTTAACGAGGCGGCCGGATGCCAGGGGCGCAATCAGAGACAATTTGCGAGCTTTGCGGTACTTTGCGAGCTTTGCGTTCAACGTATCTTTCTTTCTCGAGCGGATTCCTTGCGCAAAGCTCGCAAAGTACCGCAAAGCTCGCGGCGTCGGGTGGTTTCCGCCCATACAGGACTCCACCGAATTCTCTTCTGCTCCATCGTGCGGCAATCCGAGCATTCTTCGATCAGCGGAAACGATAGATCGCCAACCCCACCAACAGGATTAGCAATATGAGCGCCCCGATCTGCTGAGAGCGTGTGAAATTCATAACACTGGCCAAACGAAAAATGCGAAAGGGGAGCGTAGTCGTGCCATGACCTCGTCCCATTTCGCACTTTCTGTCGCGCTGGAATTGCTATCGATTCGCTACATGATTACACACGTAGTTGATCAACGTACGGATCGCCACTCCTGTCGGGCCCTTTGACATATAAGGCTTGCGGTCGTTCTCCCAGGCCGTGCCCGCTATATCCAGATGAACCCACGGCGTGTCTTCCGCGAACTCGCGCAAAAAATAAGCCGCCGTGATTGTGCCTGCGTTTCGACCCGACGAATTCTTGATATCGGCGATGTCGCTCTTGATCATCTCGCGGTAGTCCTTGTCCATCGGCAACTGCCAGAAGCGCTCGCCTACTTCGCGAGCCGCCCCGCGTATTTCATCCACAAACAACTGATCGTTCCCGAGTATCGCGACGTTGATTGTGCCAAGCGCGATCGAGACGGCCCCCGTCAGCGTCGCGAGATCGATGATCTTCGTAGCTCCCATCTTGCGCGCATAACTGATTGCATCCGCCAGAATCAAACGCCCCTCGGCGTCGGTGTTGATCACCTCGATTGTTTTGCCGCTCATCGCCCTCAAAACATCTCCGGGCTTGTAGGCACGCCCCGATGGCATGTTCTCGGTAGTCGGCATCACACCAATCACGTTCGCCCGGGGCTTGAGCTGAGCGATTGCACGCATCGCCGCCAGCGTCGCCGCCGCCCCCGACATGTCGTACTTCATCTTTTCCATGCCCTCGGCCGGTTTGATTGAAATGCCGCCCGAATCGAAAGTGATTCCCTTCCCCACAATCGCGATTATGTTGCTGTCGTCTTCATTCCCCATGTGACGAAGGACAATCATCTTTGCCGGCTCATCCGATCCGCGAGCCACTCCCAGCAATGCTCCCATCCCCAGCTCTTTCATTCGCGCTTCGTCGAGCACATCGATGTCCAGCCCAAATCGCGTAGCGGTTTCTTTGGCGCGCTCGGCAAGTTCGGTCGGCGTCAATGTCGAGCTGGGTTCGTTCGAGAGCTCGCGCGCGAAGTTTACCGCTTCGCCGATGATTCGCCCGCGTTCGACACCCTGGGCAAGCGCGTCTTCTGAACCGGCGGCGGCCGCCAACAGAATCAGCTCGTCGATCCTGCGCTCCTCCTTGTTCTCGGTTTTATACATGTCCGGTTCGAACAGCCCAAGCAGCACTCCTTCGACCGCCGCCTGTGCGCTATTGCCGATTTCGAGTTGTGAGCGGCGTAGAATGGCCATCGAGCGCGCGCCCTTGCCGCGAAGAAACCTGGCCGCCGAGCCGGTCACTTTTCGAATCGTGTCCAGCGAGAAATCCTCGCGCTTGCCGGCGCCGACCAGCAGCAATCTCTCGGCTCGGATGTTGCCCGGACGATAAATGTAGACGGTATCGTTCTGCTTGCCGCGCATCTCGTCGGTCCCGAGCATTTCGCTGACGATTCCGCCCGTCCGCTCATCCAGCTCTTTGAGCGCGCCATCATCGGCCTTCTCGCCCTCGTAGATTGTAACGACCAACGCGTCTGCTTCGACGTCGTAGAACTTCGCGAACTCGGCTCTCACTTCCATTATTCTCTCCCTTTTGATTTCATCGTCGCGCGCGCTTCGCGGTCGGCTTCACGCCGCTTTTCCGTCTCGCGCTTGTCGTAAAGTTTCTTGCCTTTGGCGACGCCTATTTCAACCTTTATGCGTCCGCCCTTGAAATACATCTTCGTTGGAACAAGCGTCAGGCCCTTCTCCTGAACCTTCCCCGCGAGCTTGTCTATCTCGCCCCTGTGCAGCAGCAGTTTCCGCGCGCGTGTCGGCTCGTGATTCTCGCGATTGCCGTGACTGTAAGGACTGATGTGCACGTTCATGAGCCACGCTTCCGCCTTGCGAATCTGAGCGTAGCCGTCCTTCAGGTTGCAGCGCCCTTCGCGAATCGACTTCACTTCGGTGCCGGTGAGCGCGATACCGCATTCGTGAGTCTCGAGGATATGGTAGTTGTGGTAGGCCTCTCGATTACTCGCCACCACTTTGTCTGTAGACATGATAAAGATAGAGTGTGGGCTAAGATTTACCCAGTGAGCTCCCACTCCACGCGGTCAAGAATATATCTGATCGTTCAACACGGGCGCAATGCTGATGCATCCGTGGGGTGCGCGTCATGATTTTGCGCATACCCACCTCGTGAGGTGGGTCGGTGATGCTGCGGCCTCCAACAGATCAGATGTCCGTCAACGTCCGGCGTTTTGCAAATACCCACTTCGTGAGAAGTGGGTCGTTGATGTTGTAGCCTGCGTTGGGCGCCTTGGATTGTCGCGGGCCAGACAGGCAACATCACATACCAACTTCTCGCGAAGTGGGTATGCAGCACCAGACGCGCTTGGTTGTAGGCAGCAACATCAGGACACACCTCTGACACGAGGTGGGTATGCGCGAAATCTGACGCGCACCCCTGTTTGACCTGCCTTTTCAAACGTTATAACCTCTTCCTAGATCCGAGAATTCGCCGTGACCACTAGCGTTGTCAATTTGAAATTCATCAGTGAAAAGATTCCTCATCGTACATCCTCGCAGGTCAGTCATCTCGTAATCGGTGGTTAGCGCCAGGATCGTCCGACAAACTTCAGTTTGTCGCTGAGGTGGACCCGTCGAGAATACACGACAAACTAAAGTTTGTCGGACAGGAGAGATTCGGATGAGCCGAGCATCGATGACTGACAACACCACAAAGGACGCGAAGCTTGATGAGTTGTGCATAAACACGATTCGCACGCTTGCGATGGATGCAGTGCAGCAGGCCAACTCGGGCCACCCCGGGACGCCGATGGCGCTCGCGCCGACGGCTTATGTTTTATGGGACCGCTATCTCCGTCACAACCCGCGGAACCCAAAATGGCCGAATCGCGATCGGTTCGTGTTGTCAGCGGGGCACGCATCGATGCTGTTGTATTCGATGTTACATCTA
>DATNBZ010000167.1:0-118594 GCA_035607285.1 Blastocatellia bacterium
CCGGTGACAACCAGATCGTAATCCCCGCGGCGAATTTCCTTGAAGACCTCGCTGATCACCAGTCCGTGCCGCAGGCGAACCTCCGCCGTAACACCCATGCCCTCGAGCGACTCCTTTTCGCGGCGGAGATTCTCACCAAGACCCGAGCTGGAATGCAGCAGCAGGTTTACGTCTTCTTCCATCTTGATCAGGTCTGTGTACACTGCCGGCGGTTCGGCCATCACGTGGAAAAGCGTAACCGACGCCCCGGCCGCTCGAGCTAGCGCGCCTGAAAACTGGACCGCTCGATCGATGTATTTTTCGCCGCCGCTGCATATCAGTATGCGTTTGATAGTCTCGCGATCGCCGATGACCACGAGAACGGGCGGCGCGACGGCTTTTATGATCTTGTAGGCTTTTGCGGACATGAGGAATGGCCCGCGCGTGCCCTTGCGAACGGCGCCGATCACGACCAGGTCGTACGTGGTCTCCTCGGTGCGTTTGACTATTTCTTCGATGGGCTCGCCGGCCTTGGTAATCACCTCTGCGTTGACGCCCTGGTCCTTGAGTATTTGCTGCGCGCGGCGAAGCGATTCAAATATGGCGTCTTCTTCACCGGTTTTTTCGGTGATCGCGAGGATGGTCACCTCGGCTTGAGACTTCCCGGCAATCATCCCACCGAAGCGAACCGCGTTCTCGGCTTGAGCTGAACCGTCAGTGCAAATCAGAAGTTTCATGTTAGTCAATGGTCATTGGTCCCTGGTCATTAGTCATTGGTCCCTGGTCATTGGCGGCCCATGGTCATCAGTCATCGGAGGAAGCCCAATGACCAATGACCAATGACCAATGACCAATGACTAATGACCAATGACCAACTCACTTAAAACTCTTTCCAGAAAGCAAACCATAGATCACAATCGCGGCGCCTATCAACGGCAACGGAACAAAGGCGAGCCTGATCTTTGGTCCGTGGAAGTACTCGGTCGCGGTAGCGCCTATTTGAGCGCCAATCGCCGCACCGGTATGCATCACCAGCGCAATCATGATGTCGACGTTTCCTTTTAGCGCATGAGTAAACGTCCCGTAGCTCGCGGATATCACTACCTCAAACAGATCGGTCCCCACCGCCACGTGAGTTGGAACGCCCAGCAGATAAACCATTGCCGGCATTCGAATGTACCCGGCGCCGCCGCCGAGAAATCCGCTAAAGACCCCTCCAATAAAAGCTACCATCAGGATTACCCAAACCGAGATCTGCTGAATGCCCGATGCCTTCAGTTTGATCATCGGTGGAATATTGATCTTATGAATTCTCCTGGCGATGTGAGCAAAAGCTGACTCGTCCTTCTTTGTTTTGGGCTTCTTGCTTGCCGTTTTCGCCCGGCGCTTTTGGCTGCGCTGCATCTTTAGAGTCTGCCAGCTTTCCCAGCCGACAAATCCGGAAATAGAGATCAACACAATCACAAACGTGACGCCAATCACCTTGTCCGCGCTCTCACGG
The DNA here is from genome assembly GCA_035607285.1 of Blastocatellia bacterium. Taxonomy (GTDB): domain Bacteria; phylum Acidobacteriota; class Blastocatellia; order UBA7656; family UBA7656; genus Onstottus_A. The sequence continues at coordinate 1,481 of DATNBZ010000167.1, forward strand.
CCGAGGCCTTTGAGGTGTTCGATGATTTGCGCTCCGACTTCGACGCCCGCAATCGTTCCTATCACCATAATGAAGCCCAGCTTCAAATCGACGTTGCCGAGCGCTCGATGTTTCTTTGCGGCGACGATTGATTTGCCGACGATGTGGGCAAGGTCCGTTCCGACTACGATGTTCATTGGGACTCCGACGCCGAACAGCGCGGGTCCGGCAAGAAAGCTCCCGCCTACTCCGAAGAAGCCTCCAAGAACCCCGATGATGAACCCGGTGATGATCAGGTAGAACGGGCTGATGTGTGTGTGAGAAATCAAAAAGTCCATAAGTGTTTAGCCGGAGCGAGATCTAATGAGTTTCAACAACAGAGTAGTGACCGTCTCCAGCACTACGCCCTGAACTATGATCAATAGCAATGCAATGGTTGCGTAGAATACCTTGTGGTGATCGTAGAGTCCGTGCAGCCAGGTGTTCAATAGTCCGATGACAAAAAGGACATACACGCCTACTAAGACTGAGTAGACTAACAACTCGATAAGAAATGATCTGGCGGCGAGGCTGAGCTTCGATTTCACCTGTGCGTTGCACTCTCAATCGAAATTTAAATCGCAAGCGTCGACCAGCGACATCATATAACACTCGATGGCGTTTACGAAGCTGTGAGTAGAGTTCGGTTATCGGGTTGTGACTTGTAACGTTTGGTCATCCTTCGGGTGCTTTGCGGTCCTTTGCGTCTTTGCGCTGAGTATTGAAGTAGTAAACCCAATACTCAGCGCAAAGACGCAAAGGACCGCAAAGCACGCGAAGGACTGACCACACCGCTTGTCGACTCAGCTTACAGCCGGTTAGAATTTACTCAACCGTGCTTGATTCAAGAGGATGTAAAATGCGAACCAAAGTATTCTGTTTGACACTTTTCACGTTAGCGGTCTGTTCATCGGGCCTTGCGTTCCAAACGAGATCGACTCAAAACGCGCCGCCTTCCGAGATCCAGGAAGTCATCAGACGATTTGCCGCCGCCGAGAGCGAAAATCGAAGCGCAAGGAACAACTACACCTTTACGCAGGATTTCGATCTGATAACAGTTGGGGAAGCGGGGTCCGTGACCGGGCGATTCCACCGAGTCTCCGACATCGTTCTGGATGACCACGGGAATAGACTTGAGAAAATAACTTTCTTCCCGCCGTCGACTCTCGTGGCGCTTCAGATCACAAACGAAGACATGCAGGATCTGGCCGGCGTCCAACCGTTCGCGCTGGCGACTGAAGACCTTTCGAAGTACCAAATCGACTACGTTGGCAAAGAAAAGCTCGACGAGTTGAGTACGTACGTGTTTGACGTCAAGCCCAAAACCATCCGCAAGACTGAGCGCTACCTGCAAGGGCGCATCTGGGTCGACGATCAGGACCTCCAGATAGTCAAAGTAAAAGGGCAGGCCGTACCGGAAATCGGCGAACAAAAGTTTCCACACTTTGAAAGCTACCGAGAGAACATCGACGGACGCTATTGGTTTCCGACTTACGTTTATGCCGACGACGTGCTGCAGTTCAAGAATGGCGATATTCATCTTCGCATGACCGTGCGCTTCACCAAGTACAAAAAGTTCTCCGGTAGAATTCGCATCGGAGACGACGGCGAAGCCGCAAGCGAAGACGACGTGAAAGGCGCCGAAAAGAACAAGCCTCCGGTTAAGCCGCCCGATCAGGACCCATCGAAGCCTGACCTGAAACGGCCGAAGAAACCCTGATCACCAGACTCACGGGACTATGTGAAAAAGGCAGAGTTCGTAGTCCGGCCTTCAGGCGGAAGTTCGTAATCGAGCGTAAATGCAAGCTACAAACTTCCGCCTGAAGGCCGGACTACGAACGTTTCACACAGACTCTGACGACGATGCACGATGGGCAACAACATTGCGCTAACGATCGCGGCCACGGTGATCATAGCGGTGATTTTTTCGGGGACGCCTGCGTCTCGTGCACTTCCGCCGGCGGCGCAGGCAATTCAAAAAGAATCGCCGCCTGAAATATTGTCAGCCGCCGCCGAACGCGGCGACCGGCTTCAGACCGAGCTGCGCAACTACACCTACTTCGCCGAGCTGACGATTCAGACCGTGAGCCAGGCCGACATCATCACCGGCAAGTATTATCGGTTCTCTCAGATTTCCTACGACCGCGACGGCACCCGGCGCGAGCGGGTGCAGGAGAACAGCTCGACACTCCCGAAAGGCATCTACATCGGCACTGAAACCGCGGAAAACCTTACGCGCATTTACCATTTCATCATCACCTCCGAGACTCTCAAGCAATATGAGGTCGATTATGTCGGCCGCGAGCGAATCGACGACCTGAACACTTATGTTTTTGACGTGAAGCCGCGGTTCAAGTTACCGGATAAGAGTGACAAGAATCGCGAGCGCTTTTTGAAAGGCCGGGTATGGATTGACGACGAGGATCACTGTGTAGTGAAAGTCGCCGGGGAACCCGTGCCTGAGGAAAAAGGCCATCAAGCGCCAAACTTCGAAACGTACTTTCAAAACTATGGGAGCGCCTGGTTCCCGGCCTACACATCGGGCGTGGACTTCATTCGCGTCGAAGGTTACTTTTATCGCGTCGTGATCAACTTACGCTACACCGGCTACAAGAAAGCGGGAGCCAGATGAACGGTGCGTCTCCGGGGGCGAACTGGGGTTCGAGGCGGTCGCTTGTTCTGGCGCTCGTCGTATTCGTCTTATCTCTCGCCGTCTATGCCTCGACGCTCGCGCCGACCGTTACTCTTGTGGATAGCGGAGAGTTGATTCTCGCGGCGCGCAGTCTCGGCGTCGCTCACCCGCCGGGCTTTCCCCTTTACGTTTTACTGGCTCATCTCGCGACGCTCGCGCCAATCGGCAATATCGCCGTGAGAGTGAACTTCGCATCGGCGATCTTCGCCGCGCTGGCTGCGTCGACGCTGACGCTGGCGGTTGTAGAGGCAATGGCGACGAGCGGTCTGGCCTCTCGATCTGCCAAGAGCCGAAAACGCTCAGATCGCAGAAGCAAGAAACGAGACGAACCAGCACCCCAGTCTCGCGCTGAAGTCGCCAACTCAAATCCGCTCATCTCGATTATCCCGTTCGTAGTTGCGGGTCTCCTGTTGGCCTTCTCGCGGACGCTCTGGGCTTACGCAACGATAGCCGAGGTCTATACTCTCAACTCCTTCCTGATCGCCCTCATTTTTTTCCTGATGTTCCAATGGCGACGCTTGAGGAGCGAGACGGGGGGACAAAGCGACGGGCCGTCGCACCGTCATGCTTTGCTTTATGCCGCCGCTCTTGTCTTCGGTCTTGCGCTTGGAGTGCATCACGTGACCGTAGGCCTGATGCTGCCGGCGTTCGCGGTGCTGGTGCTTGCAACTGAAGGCGCCGGGTTCTTCAAGAGCAAGCGATTGCTCTACGCTGCGCTGTTTGCATTCGCGGGGCTGTTGGCCGTCTACGCTTACCTTCCGATCGCGGCTTCCAAAGCTCCGGTAATGAATTGGGGCGACCCGCGCACGTTCGAAAGACTATGGTGGCACATCACCGGAAAGCAGTATCAAGTTTTTCTTTCTTACTCTCTGGAAACCGCCGTAAGCCAGTTCAGCGGTTTCATTAAGCTGGCGGCTCGCGAGTTTGGGCCGTGGTGGCTGCCCGTCACGCCGGCCCTTGCCGTCGCAGGAATAGTCTCGCTGTATAGAAGCAACCGAGCTGTGTTCTGGTTTCTCGCGCTGGTGATTACCGCCGACCTTGCGTATTCGCTTGGCTACGAAATAGCCGAAGACAAGGACGCGTACTACTTGCCGGTGTTCATCGCGATGGCGATCGCCGCCGGCTTCGGCTCAAAGGCTTTCATCGCAAAAGTGATGGCCTCCGTTCCTCCCCAACGGGCCGCGCTTGCGTCCGCTGCAATCTTGCTCGTGCCGATTGTCGCGCTTGCGGCTAATCTGCCTTACAACAACAAAGCGCATTACTACATTGCTCACGACTATTCGGAAAACATTCTCTCGACGATTGAGCCTGGTGGAATGTTGCTTACGCGCGATTGGCAAGTCTATTCGCCGATGCTTTATGTGCATGAGATCGAACATCAGCGCAACGATGCGGTGGTGATCGACATAAATCAGCTTCGCCGATCGTGGTACTACGATTATCTCGCTCGAGCTTATCCGGAAACGATCGAACAGTCTCGCGATAAGGTTGATGCGTTCCTCGAGGACCTCCGCCACTGGGAACAGGACGCCGATCTCTACCAGCGAGACTTGTCATTGAATCAGCGAATCAACTCACGGTTCTTCGACATGATCCTCGCTTTCGTGACCAATCACATTAAGAGTGCGCCCGTCTACGTGACGCTGGACATTGCCGGCAATCGCGATGGCCCGGACTCCGAGTTGACCAAATCGTTAGGCGCTTCTTACCAGTTCATTCCGCAGGGGCTGGTCTTTCAGTTGTTGACCTCGCGTGACTTTCAACAGCCCGCCGACCCGATGTTCAGCTTGCGAGGCCTCGCCGACGGTACGTTGAAGTTCGAAGATGATGATGTGGTTAAGCTGAAGGTCCTGCCGGTCTATGTGACGATGTTCTACAACCGAGGCCGCTATCTTGCGGTGAATGGCCATAACCAAGAGGCAATAAATTCATTCAAGGAAGCTCTCGAAATAGATCCTGGGTTCACGGTTGCGCAGAAGGCGCTGAACGATAGTCTTGCCGCAGTCAGGAAGGCGAATGAGCCGAGGGCTCAATGAATAACTCAGTAGGGTAGTAGTGCCGGTAAAGCAGTCCTCTGCGTCCTCAGCGTCCTCCGCGGTTTATTCCCAACACTGATCAAGAGAACCGCAGAGGACGCCGAGGACGCTGAGGAGGAATGAACCCGACCAGCCGCCGAACTGTTTGACTAATCACCTGAGCGGCGCTTCTCAACAAACCAGCACCGCCTCTATAATCAAGTCTCACGGAGCATTCATGAAGTCCGAACAGGATACTAAGACTCCCGGTCGTTCGCTGAGCGCGGGGGAGATCTACATCGAGATGAAGCGCCGGCTCGAGCGCGGCGCTCGCGCGGCGATGGCAACGGTAGTCAAGACGCGCGGATCGACGCCTCAGCAGGGCGGCGCGAAGATGGTTATCTTCGACGACGGCTCATTCATCGGAACCGTCGGCGGCGGATGCGTCGAGGCCGACATCTGGGCCGAAGCTCGCGAGGTGCTGCGCACCGGCATTACTGATGTTTACCATTTCAACCTTAACGACGAATACGCCGATGCTGAAGGGATGGTCTGCGGCGGCCAGATGGACGTGCTGATCGAACGATGGGCGCTCGAGGACGAGTAGTTGATTTGGAGTGCCGCGGCAAGGGCCGCGACGCCGCTTTCGCTTCGCGTGCTTTGCGGTCCTTTGCGTCTTTGCGCTGGGTATTGAAGGAGTAAGACCCAATACTCAGCGCAAAGACGCAAAGGACCGCAAAGCACGCGGAGGTTATTAAGCAACGCAGAATCCGAACACTACCGACTTTCATCCCCACCGCATCAACTTGTACGCCTATGATAGACTCTTCCTCTATGTCCGATCAGCGTGTGCTCATTGTTGACGACGAAGAACCCGCGCGGCAGGGGCTCAGCGAGATCGTCAACGGCTGGGGCTATGTCACGGAGACCGCGGCGGACGGCCGTGATGCCATCGAACGCGTCGAGAGCTTCGCTCCACACGTAATAATCACTGATGTCGTCATGCCGAACCTGGACGGGTTCAAGCTGCTCACTCATCTCAAGGCCGAGTACCCCGAAGCTGCAGTGATCTTACTTACGGGTCAGGCTTCGGTTGATTCCGCGATTCGAGCCGTCAAGGACGAAGGCGCGTTTTACTACTTCGAAAAACCGATCGACATGCGCAGGCTTCAGCTCGTGCTGCGCAAGGCTGCCGAGTACAGCAGCGCTCGCCGGGAGAACGAGGTATTACGGCGTCAGCTCAGACAATACGGCGCGTTCGGCGAGATGGTCGGCGCATCCGATGCCATGCGCGAAGTCTACACGATGGTCGAGCAGGTTGCGCCAAGCTCGGTGTCGGTGCTGGTTACCGGCGAGTCGGGCACCGGCAAGGAAATGGTTGCGCGCTCGATTCATAAGCTAAGCCCGCGAGTTAACCAGCCTTTCATAGCTATCAACTGCGCTGCGGTCCCTGAAACGTTGATGGAATCCGAGCTGTTCGGGCACGAGAAGGGCGCGTTCACCGGCGCCGCCGAGCGCCGAATCGGGTGCTTCGAGCTTGCCAACAACGGAACGCTTCTGTTGGACGAAATCGCCGATATGCCTTTCCTTTTGCAGGCCAAACTCCTGCGTGTTCTTGAAGACAAAAAGGTGAGGCGTCTCGGTTCGACAAAAGAGATCAGCGTCGACGTTCGTGTGATTGCGGCTACCAACAAAGACCCCGTGAAGGCGGTGCAACAGGAGACCCTGCGAGAGGACTTGCTGTACCGCCTGAACGTAATTACAATCCAGCTTCCGGCGCTGAGGGAGCACCGAGACGACATTCCGCTGCTGGTTCAACACATGATCGAGGAACTAAGCAAGCGGCATAGCAAACCGGCTCAGCTCATATCGCAGCGGGCAACCGAAGTGCTTCTCAGGTATCATTGGCCCGGTAATGTTCGCGAGCTTCGCAATGTGATCGAGCGAGCTGTTATCATTTGCCAGGGAGAACAAATAGAAGAGCACCATCTTCCTTTTCACATCACCGGCCAGGAACCCTCACCAACCGCCGACGCCGTGATGATACCGATCGGCATGCCCCTTGAAGAAGTTGAGCGACGAGTGATTCTCAGCACGCTCGCGCGCAGCGACAACAACAAGACGCGAACCGCTGAAGCGTTACACATAAGCCTCAAGACGCTGCATAACAAATTGAAAGCGTACAAAGAGGCCGAGGCGGGAAAAGACGAAGGCTAAACCAGCGCACCTGGGAGCGCAGGCTTCCTGCCTGCCTGATTTGCGCTGGAAGAGGCAGGCGTGATGCCTGCGCGCAAAGGCGACGGAAAGGTCAGTCTGAGGTTTCAATACTCAGGCTTGATTGGCGCCGAGCTTTTACGATCTTTATCTTCTATGGCTACTACGATAACTGCCGAGCAACAACTGCAGCCTGCGCCTCAACCGCAAGCGACAACGGCAGCGCCGTCCTCCGGGTCGCCGTGGCCGACGCTGGGCGTTCGTGCGCGCCAGATTGCATTGATTACGCTGCTCGTGGCGCTTGTAGTTGTGGTGACAACTGCCGTCAACATTGCTCACCTGACCGGAGTGATAATTAGCAGGACGAAGCAGGAAGCGAGCCAGCTCTCCAAACAAATAGAGTACGCCGTAGGACAGGAACTCGCGCGAAACCGGGCGGCCGAACGTCCGCTCGATGAGTACACCGCAGTGGTCAGTGAAAACTCGAGCGTGCGCGGGTTGATGGAATCAACCATCGTAACATCCCATACAATTGCCTTTCTTTATCTGACAAACGTCAGCGGCCAGTTAATGACCGACAGCGAAGGCCGGCACGAGCTGGCAGCCAACCGGCATATGATCGGAGATGTGGCGTCCGGGCGGCCTGACCTCGACGTGCTCGCGGAAGAAAGCGGATACGTTCAGTTGGCTCGCGTGCTTCTCGGGCCGCCGGTTTACGAGTACCGCAAACCCCTCCTTGTAAAAGACTCCTCGTTCGCAGGTGAGCTTCACATCGGCGTGTCGACGGCCGCAGTGCGCCGCGAGTTGCTCTCTCCGGTGGCGACAAACCTGATCATTGGCCTGCTTGCTATCGTTGGCGCCGCAATCGTCGCGATAAGCTCCGCGAATCTGTTGCTGCGCCCGCTGCAGGCAATATCCACGAGTATCGATCGACTGGGCCTCTCGGGCGAGTCAGGCAAGGACTACGATCTGCCGAGCGATCAGATGGTAACCGGAGTTACCGCGCGGCTGCGTCAACTGGGTGAGCGGCTCGCCGGAGAACGAAGCGAGCTGGAGATAATGCGCGGGCGGCTTCGCCAGGTCGTCAGCCATCTTGAAGAACGCCTCCTGCTCATAAACCGGGAGGGACGCGTGATACTTGCGAGCCCCGATGCTGAAGAAATACTCGGCATCAAAGACGCCGATCTGACCGGGCTTCCCATCGACGAAACACTGGGCCGCGATCACCCGCTCGTGGCCACGGTCGAACGCGCGTTCAGCGAACGGCGTTCGATAGCACGCGCTATCCTGCACGTTCCCGGCACACCGCGGCCGAGACAGCTTCTTGCCTCCGTCCAATATATCGAGGACGCCGGCGAGCCGGTCGGCGCGCTTGTCAGCATGCGCGACTACGAGTCTTTTCAAAAGTTCGAATCACAATGGGACCTGTCGAAGAAACTTGCGGACCTTGGGCGGATAACGTCTGGCATCGCTCATGAAGTAAAGAATCCGCTCAACGCGATGGTCATCCACCTCGAGATTTTGCGTTCGAAGCTCGAGTCGGGGAACGCCGATCCGAAACCGCAGCTCGAGATCCTTGATTCAGAGATCAAGCGGCTCGATCGAGTTGTGCAAACGTTCCTTAACTTCACATGGCCGGTCGAGGTCCATCTGCAGCCGATCGACGTGAACAAAACGGTTAAGCAGGTGATCGCGCTTGCTTCCACCGAGGCGCACGAGCGTGGGGTGTCAATAAATCAGCAGATCGAGCCCGGTGAGCTGATGATAAAAGGCGACGCCGACCTGCTGAAGCAAACATTACTAAACATCATCATCAACGGCTGCCAGGCGATGCCCGAAGGCGGCCCGCTGAAGGTAACCACTTCGCGCGGCGCCGACGACACCGTGCGAATAATGGTAATCGACCGAGGCATAGGAATCGCCAAGGACGATCAGGAGAGGGTTTTCAATCTCTACTACACGACTAAGAAGGGTGGGACCGGAATAGGCTTAGCACAGGTGTTTCGGGCAATGCAGCTTCACGGCGGAGAAGTGCGCTTTGACAGCCAGGTGGGTGTTGGCACCGCGTTTGAAATCATCCTTCCCGCGGCAAGGTAAAGGCATTTCCGATTGCCGATTGGCGATTGCCGAATAACTAATCGCGGGCGCTCGGAAATCGGCAATCGGCAATCGCCAATCGCCAATCGGCAATCGGCAATCATTCAAACTCATCGGTAAGCGGCTGGCGGCCGGCGAATCCGGCATCCGTCTCGTGCCACCAATCTATTTCATCCTCGTCCGGCTTCCAGCAAAGATAGACTATCCGGCCGTCCCGATCGTACGGAAAATCCACAAGACCAGAGCGGAAATCCTTGAGAACTACGCCGAGATATTCGATCTCCTGAACGGCTTCGCTGAACTTGATCAGGTGGGCAAGATACGTCGGTCCGAGCGGGCTTCCGCCGCCGCCCTCGCTGGCCTTTTCCCGAGCGAGATCTATTTCGACGCGCATATCCAACAGCGCCTCGCGCTCACGAATAACGCGCGGAAGTAGTTTGCGCAATCGCGGTATCAAACTCCGGGCCTCGCTCAGAGTGAAGACCCTGACTTCGTCGGTTTCCTCTTCGTACATTTATGGTTTCCGTCGCAGCGTGATGATTCAATGCTGCCCGATTCGACTTTAACGGTCAAGAGACCGAATGTCCCAGGTAGTGGGTATTAGCGTGTTGCGGCAACAACTCTGCGTCCTCGGCGTCCTCGGCGGTTTTCTTGATCAATGGTGAGAATCAACCGCAGAGGACGCCGGGGACGCAGAGCGCCAACTCGATTGTGAAGGACCAGCACACTATGACCCACTACCAATCCTCCGAGGGAGTGTCCGACCGAGTGCCGGATGGGTCATCGCTTGGGGCGCTTGCGAGCAGGTTGATTGAATTCGGGGAACTTCGAGCCGGCGCCGGCCGAAGTGATTGCCACCCTGGTGTCTTCGATCAGCCTCCGACGCACGATGGCGCGCAGTCGCGGACTTCGCCCTTCGGTCAAGTGTTCGACCAGAAGCATCATTCGATGCCAGCTCGATTCCAGCTCGTCGGCGATGCAGGAGATCTGCGTGATGTCGTAGGGGATGGCAATTGCGTCGCATCCGACTCGAGCAAAAACCGCGAGATACCTCGCAGTGGCGAGATCGGGACACAGCAGCCGGCGGTTCCCGACCTTGAGCTCGATCCCGAGCAGAGTGTGAAGGATCTCAACCGAAGACTTCTTCGAGGGCGCGTGCAACTCGTACTGGCGAGTCCGTTGAGGACGAATCTTATCGCGATAGATGGCAGTGAGCGTGGAGTCACCGAGTTGCTGTATTACTTCAGCCGCGATGTCTTCGGCCTTAACCGCGCGTATGCGGGCTGACAGATGCGCATCGATTGATTCAACATTGCTTGCTGCGTCTTTCATCTAAGACTTGCTGCGTTTTTCATCTAAGACTTGTAGGGGCGGCCCTCCGTAGCCGCCCCAGAATCTTAACGTAATACAATCTTCTGGCTTCGACGCTGGGGCGGCCACGGAGGGCCGCCCCTACATGCGCGCGCAAACCTCACTTGCGCGCCTGCGTTAGCTGCGCGCGCGCTCGTTCAAGCGTGTCCAATACTCGGCCCGGGAGGATGCCCAGGTAAAGAGTCCCAATAATCGCCAGCGCTAAAGCGGCAATCATCGAACGAGCAATCGCCGGCCGCTTGAATGCCGCTCCCGGCTCGGCGAAGAACATCGCTACGATTACGCGCAAGTAGTAATACCAGGAGATCGCGCTGTTGATTACGGCGACGATCACCAGCGCGTGAAAGCCTCCAGCCCACGCCGATTTGAACACCAGGAGCTTCGCCACAAATCCGCCAGTGAGCGGCAATCCGGCGAGGCTCAACAAAAAGAGCGACAGCCCGCTTGCCAGGCCAACCGACTGGAAGCCGATGCCCGCGTAGTCCGAAATCTCGACGCGCTTGTCGCCGCGCCTTGCCATCACCTCGATGATCCCAAACGCTCCCAGGTTGATCAGCACATAGCTCAAAAGATAAAAAGCGACCGCGCGCCAATCGTTGGCGACGATTCCGATCAGCGCGTATCCCGCGTGCGCAATCGAAGAGTAAGCCAGCATACGTTTTATGTTGCTCTGAACGATCGCGGCCAGGTTGCCGATGGTCATCGTCAGTATCGCCATTATCACCAGCGCGCCGGTAGTGGCTGACTGCAATGTGTGGAGCGCCCCGGTGCTTGAAGCAAACGACGTAGCGGCAAAGGTAAGAATAAATACGCGAGAGAAGGAAGCGAATGCCGCGGCTTTCGATCCGGTTGACAGAAACGCGGTGACCGGCGTGGGCGCTCCTTCATAAACGTCGGGCGACCATACGTGGAACGGAGCCGTAGCGACCTTGAATCCGAATCCTACGATCATCATCGCGGCCCCCGCCAACAGCATCGGCTGCGAGAAAAGCTGGTCGGGAGATGAGATCCGTTCTCGGATCAACTGGAGATTCGTGGTCGCGACCGGGCTCGCACCCGCTTTGAACGTAGCTCCGTAAACGAAGGCGATCCCGTAGAGCAGGAAGGCGGTCGAGAACGAGCCGAGTATGAAGTACTTCATCGCCGACTCATTCGAGCGCAGGTCCTTCCGGCGATAACCGCAAAGCACGTAGGTCGATATCGAAGTGATCTCCAGCCCGAGAAAGATCATCACCAGATCGTTCGCGGCCGACATGAAGAGCATGCCCGTGGTCGCAAACATCAACAGCGCGAAGTACTCTCCGATCGGCAGCGCTTCGTCTTCAACCCATCGAAGCGAGATCAGCACCGTCAGGAATGTCACAATCAAAAAGATCATCGCAAAGAACAGGCGAAAGTCATCTGTAATGATCATGCCGCCGAAGGATGTCTCGCCGCTGCGGCCCCAGAGAGTGACAACCGCGATTGCCGCCGCTATCAAACCGAGCAGTGATACCGCGCCCGCGACGCGGCGCTCGATATTACGAGCTACGGCGTCGATGACCATGATGAGCACCGCCACGGACGCAGTGATTGTCTCGGGCAGAATCGCGTGATAGTTGATGCCGATCTTTTCCATTTAATTAACGTTCTTCTTGACGTTCTTTGCTGACCGCCTCGGCGCTTACGCTGACTTCAGGGACAGGGGTTAGTCGAGCCTTGATCGTTTGGATTGCCTGATTGCTTCGCGAAAGGAACACACTCGGATAAATGCCCATAACCAGGACGAGCGCGGCGATGGGAGCGAGCACGAGCTTCTCTCTGAAGTTCAGATCGGCAAGCTTCAGGTTCTCGGGATTGCGCACCTCGCCGAAGACTACTCGTTGATACATCCACAACATATAAACCGCGGAGAGGATCATCCCAAGCGCGGCAATCGATGCGAACAAGTGAGCTTGCGGCAGAAGCGTCGAGGTATACGTACCTATCAGAATGAGGAACTCGCCCACGAAACCATTCAACAGCGGAAGCGCGATTGATGACAGAGTCACGATCATGAAAAAGGTTGAAAACGCGGGCATCACGTTCGCAAGCCCGCCGAACTCGGCAATCAACCGTGTGTGCCGTCTGTCGTAAATCATGCCGACTATGATAAACAGCGCGCCGGTGGAAACTCCGTGATTGAGCATCTGATACAGCGCGCCCTGCATTCCCTGATCCGTAAAAGAGAAGATGCCGAGCACGACGAACCCGAGATGGCTCACCGACGAGTACGCGACTAGCTTCTTCAAATCAGGCTGCACCATCGCCACCAGCGCGCCGTAGATGATTCCGACTACGGCGAGTGACGCGATCAGCGTGGACCATTGATGCGAAGCATCCGGAAAGATCGGCAGGTTGAAGCGCATCAAACCGTAAGTGCCCATCTTCAGCAGCACGCCGGCGAGCAGCACCGAGCCGGCGGTCGGCGCTTCAACGTGAGCGTCGGGCAGCCAGGTGTGAAACGGGAAGAGAGGGACCTTTATCAGGAACGCGAGCGCAAAAGCCCAGAACAACCAGCTCTGTGTTGTCCCATCCAGGATCAACGCGCCGGTTCTTACATCGTTTGTGATTGTCGCTATGTCGAAGGTGTAGTTGAGCGTGGCCGCGCCGTGCAGATAATACAGCGCGATGATTCCGGCGAGCATCAGCAGCGAACCGACTACGGTGTAAATCACGAACTTTATTGCCGCGTAAATTCGCCGCTCGCCGCCCCAGACTCCAATCAACAAGTACATCGGCACCAGCATCACTTCCCAGAACAGGTAGAAAAGGAACATGTCCATCGCGACGAACACGCCGAGCATTCCTGTTTCCAGCGCGAGTATTGCGACGAGAAACTCACGCAGGCGCTTGTGAATTGAATTCCAGGATGAGATAAGAGCGAGCGGAACCAGGAGAGTGGTGAGGATCACCAGCCACAGGCTGAGGCCATCGATGGCGACGTGATAGCGCACGCCGAGATTGAACGCGTTGATCCATTCGACGTTGGTTTCAAACTGGAGTCCGCCGTCTTTTGTGAATCCGATCGGAAGCGCCAATGAAGTAATAAAGGTAACGACAGAAAACAACAGCGCGGTCCACTTGAGTGCCGCCTCGTTGGGTCTCTCGCCGCGTCCAACGATGAACAACGCGACTGCTCCCACAAGCGGCAGCAAAGTGATGATTGTTAAGATCCCCATCTCGACCTGTACGGGCGGCCCTCCGTGGCCGCCCCTCGCTTCCCTGATTCCGTGCCTCAGCGTTGGGTGAATGAGGGGCGGCCACGGAGGGCCGCCCCTACATGAAATCTCTACTTCATTACAAAGTAACCGATGATCAACAGCGCTCCCAAAACCAGAACTGCGACGTAACTTCGAGCCAGACCAGACTGAACGTAGCGCAAGACGCCACCCACCATGCTTGCGAGATGTCCCGCCCCGTTCACCGCTCCGTCGATGATGTGAACGTCGATGACTTTCCACAAGACGCTGGTCGAGCCCTGCTTGATCGGCTGCACGATAGTCGCGTCATATAATTCATCGACGTAGTATTTCTCTTCGAGTAAGCGAGGCGGCTCCCAGAGCGGCTTGCGACTAAACCACCACCATCCGATGCCGAGTCCACCAAGCGCAATCACGATTGAAACTCCAGTAAGCGTCAGCTCGAGTCCGTGATCTTCGCGCGGCTGATCTGTTCGTTCGGCTGCGCTCCGGAGCGGCGTGCCCTCGGGCGTATGTTGAGCACGCTCCTTGATTGTTGGAGGCTCCGACAAGTGATCGTTCCGCCATGTTCGATCGCGTGCAGTCGCGATCGACGGTTCAAGCAAACGTTCAAAGTAGTTGGGCAGCTTACCGCCCGACAGACCCTCCGATACGCCGAGATATCCCGCGAAGACTGCTCCTGCCGCAAGCACCACCAGCGGCAAAACCATCGAACGAGGCGATTCGCGCGGCGGACCCGAGCGGTGCGCGTCTGCCACGGAATGGGCTTCCGGAGCCGGTTCTGAGGCCCTGAATCTTTCACTTCCCCAGAATGTCAGCACCATTAGCCGAGTCATGTAGACGGCAGTAACCAGCGCCGTTACTGCGCCCACAAACCACAGGATACGTGCCCACGAATCCGGCAGCCCGCTCGCGATAAACGAGCGATACAGGATCTCATCCTTGCTGAAGAAGCCCGAGAATAATGGGAAGCCGGAGATCGCCAACCATCCGGCACACATAGTTGCAAAAGTGATCGGCAGGTACTTCTTCAAGCCGCCCATTCGTCTCATGTCCTGCTCGTGATGCATGCCGAGAATCACCGACCCTGAGCCGAGGAAGAGCAAGGCTTTGAAGAACGCGTGAGTGAAAACGTGAAAGATGCCGGCGCCAAACGCTCCAACGCCACAAGCCAGGAACATGTAGCCGAGCTGTGAGATCGTCGAATACGCGAGCACCTTCTTGATATCCCATTGCGCGAGTCCAATTGTCGCCGCGAACAACGCGGTCGCTGCCCCGACGATGGCCACGATCATCATCGCCGTGGGCGCGTGAACGTAGATCGAGCTCGCGCGCGAAACCATGTACACGCCCGCGGTCACCATCGTCGCGGCATGAATCAAGGCGCTTACCGGCGTTGGACCCGCCATCGCATCGGGCAGCCATACGTAGAGCGGCAACTGCGCGCTCTTGCCTGTCGCACCTACAAACAAAAGCACAGCTATCGAAGTCATGCCTCCCGCGAAGATTGCCGACCACGTAAGCGGATCCGGCGATTGCGTCATTGCCCAGTCGAACGCACCATGAATCCCCCGCGTGGTATCACTGAAGTAAAAGACGGTCCCGGCTTTTGAAAAGAGCAGAAACACTCCAAGCGCGAAGCCGAAGTCACCTATGCGGTTTACGACGAACGCTTTCTTTGCGGCGTCATTCGCGAAATCTTTTGTGAAGTAATAGCCGATTAACAGGTAGGAGCACAGCCCCACTCCTTCCCAACCTACAAACATCAGCACGAAATTATCCGCGAGCACCAGCGTCAACATCGAGAACATGAACAGATTCATGTACGCGAAGAAACGCCAGTAGCCTTTATCACCTTTCATGTAGCCGGTAGCGAAGACATGAATCCAGAAGGCCACGAAGGTGATAAACAGAATGTAGATCGCCGACAGTGAGTCGAGCAGCAGGGACGCGCTGGCATTGAAGGACCCGACGCTGATCCAGGTGAACAGGTATTCGTGAAGCTTTTCGCCCGCTTCGAGCTCAGCGCGATGCTGAAAAAACAGATAGAAGGAAAGGATGGTCGAGATCGCGACCGTCGAGCACGCGATCCATCCAATCACGCGCTCGCTCATTCGCTTACCGAAGAGTCCCAACACGGCTGCGCCGACAAGCGGCGCGAGAATGATGTTTGCAAACGGGTGTTTCAAGCGGCCCGGTTTCCTTTCACGGTTACAACTTGAGCGTATCTACCTCGTCTACGTTGAGAGACTCCCGGTTGCGGAAGACCGAGATGATGATTGCGAGTCCAACCGCCGCTTCCGCGGCGGCAACGGTCATTACAATGAAGACGAACAGTTGGCCGCCCACGTCGCCGAAGAACCCGGACAGCGAAACAAAACTCAGGTTGACCGCGTTCAGCATCAACTCGATGCACAGGAATATCGTGATCGCGTTACGCTTGATGAAGACCCCTACGGCTCCGATAGTAAACAGCAGAGCCGAGACTGCCAGATACCAGGACAGTGGAACCATATCTAATTGCGGATTGCGGATTGCGGATTGTGGATTGCTTGTTCCGCAATCCACAATCCGCAATCCGCAATTCCTAATCTCCTTCGCGTCTCGCCAACACCATCGCTCCAACAACCGCCATTAGAATCAGCACGGAGGTTACCTCAAAAGGAAGCAGGTAGCCCGTGAACAATCCGACGCCAATGCTCCAGGTTGTGCCGACTGCCTGGTCCGCAATCGCTGATGTGACAGCCGGCAGCGCGCGCGGCGGCACGCTTCTAAGCACGAAGAACATTTCGGCAATCATCGCCCCGGCGAACGGAATCGCCAGATAACGCAGCCCCTTTTGCTTCTCGATCTGAGGCTGCTCTTTAGGCACGTTCAAAAGCATTACTACGAATATGAAGAGCACCATTATCGCGCCTGCGTACACGACGATTTGAATCGCCGCGATGAACTGCGCGCGGACGGTCAAATAGAGCGCCGAAAGTGAGAGCAAAGTTCCAATCAGCGAGAGAGCGCCATACATAGGGTTGCGCTGGAGAAGAATGTTCAACGCGCTGGCGATCGCGATCACGGCGAAGACAATGAACAATGCCTTTTCGAGTGTCATAGATTCAGCGCCAGAATAGAATCAACGTTGATGAAATGATGACGTTGACGATCGAGGCCGGCAGCAAAAACTTCCAACCAAATCGCATCAGTTGATCGTAGCGGAATCGCGGCACGGTGTAACGAATCCACATGGCCAGGAAAATCAGCCCCAACACCTTGAGCGTGAAATACACCGGTCCAAGCAGCGGCAGCCTTCCGGCAAACGGTCCGTTCCATCCCCCAAAGAACAGCGTGGTGGCCATCGAAGAAGCGGTGATGAGATTCAAATACTCCGCCATTTGAAACATCACGAACTTCATTGAGGAGTATTCGGTATGATAGCCGGCAACGAGCTCCGAATCCGCTTCGGGCAAGTCAAAAGGCGTGCGGTTCGTTTCCGCAAGCGATGCGATGTAGAAGATGACGAAAACCAGTATCAACAATGGATATCGAAAGAAGTTCCAGCCCAACCCGTGGAAACCGGCCTGCGCATCGACTATCTCGACCAGATCGAGTGAACCCGTGTAGAGCAAGACGCTCACGATGGAAAGTCCGAGCGCGAGTTCGTAACTGATCATCTGAGCGCTTGATCTCAGTCCGCCCAGCAGCGAGTACTTGTTGTTGGACGACCAACCGGCGAGCACGATCCCATAAACACCCACGGAAGTGAGCGCGAGTACGTACAGCAACCCTACGTTCATGTGGGTGACGTGCATTTCGATCGTGCGCCCGAAGATTGTGATCTTGTCTCCATACGGAATTACGATGAAGGTCATCAGCGCGGGGATTAACGACAGCGCCGGAGCGACGATGTAGAGGAACCGGTTCGCCTGAAGCGGAATAATGTCTTCCTTGAAGATCATCTTAAGTCCATCCGCCAGAGGCTGCATCAATCCCCACAGATGAAACTTGCCCAGACCCACACGATTCGGGCCGACACGCATTTGAATGAACGCCATGACCTTGCGTTCCATCAGCGTCACGTAAGCAACCGCGGTGACCAGTATCAAAAGTATTACGATTGTCTTGATTACCCACTCAAGCAGGAGGTTGGTCATAAGAAAGTATGGAAGCTAAGAAGACTTCACCGGTTCCACTCGAGGATCCCTTTGCGCCACACATACGCGAGTCCCACAAATAGCACGACCATGAACACCATCATCTCACCGTAGAAGACGTACTTGAGCGAGCCGTAGAGTTCGGATTTCACTATGTCTCGGAAGACGACGGCCCAGGGGACGAGAAACACTGCTTCGATATCAAATAGCAGGAAGGCCATCGCCACCAGGTAGAACTTGACTGACTGGCGCTCGCGCGAAGTTCCGACAGGTTCGACGCCGCACTCGTACGGCATCAGTTTCTCGCGCGTCGGGCGGTTCTTTACCGCAAACCGCGAGAGAACGATAATGACTGCGGCCATTCCAGTTGCGATGATCAGGATCAAAAGGACGGGAACGTAGTTGACCATTTTTAGGTCCGGGCGTCTCCTCTCGACACGCTGCGACGGCGCACACCGCTCAAAAATCTGCCGGTGCTTAAGACTAGGCATCTTATCGCCCGCTGAAATTTAGTGTCAAGCAAAGTGGTGTTCGGATTCTGCGTTGCTTAATAAGCTTCGCGGGCTTTGCGGTCCTTTGCGTCTTTGCGCTGGGTCTTGAGTCTTACTCCTTCAATACACAACGAAAAGACAATACACAGCGCAAAGGCAATACACAGCGCAAAGGCGCAAAGGACCGCAAAGCACGCGAAGGATCAAAAGTATTGTCGCACTATCAAGGTTCGAGTAGTATCGTGAGCGGATTCTGCCCTCATCAACAGGTGATCCAATCAACCTGCTTCCAGACCCAAAAAAGTAGGAAGACCATGCTTTTGACTTGCGACTACTGCGGTGGTTCGATCGGTGAAGCGGAAAAGAAGTGCGGGAACTGCGGCGCACCGGTGATCCAGGATCAGTCCAAGCTACCTGACTTCCGCTCGTGCCCGTTCTGCCATCGGAGGCTGGTGGCCCTGGCGAGCCCCGCCTGCAACTATTGCGGGCGGCGATTGCCTGACGATTACATAAAGGCGCGCGAGGCGGATCTCAGGAGAGTTACAGAAGTCACCGACGGCGGCGAGACCAGCGAAGTGAGGCGCAAAGTAGACGAGCTGATTCGTCATACGGCTCAAGGCCATTCTTCCGCATCGCTTGGGGTGTTTGATATTTCCAGTCTTACTGATCTGTTCTCTTAAGACTGAACTCTTAAGGATTGGTCTGGCCGGCGTATCGAAGCGGGTCAACAGACTGATCATTTTCTCTTATTTCGTAATGAACGTGCGGGCCGGTCGAGCGACCAGTGCTCCCGACGTTCCCTACCTGATCGCCGCGCTTCACGCGCTCGCCCGCTTCAACTGCAATCCGCGACAGATGTCCGTAGCGTGATGTGATCCCGTTGCTGTGATAGACGATGACCAGGTTGCCGTAGCCCGCGTGTGGAGCAGCGTAGATCACCAATCCGTCAGCGGTGGCAGCCACCGGGGTGCCGAAGTCCACAGCGATGTCGAGTCCCTCGTGCACTTCCCGGCCTTCGCCGTTGAACGGATTACGACGCATCCCGAAACCGTCGGTTATGTATCCGTTCACGGGCAGCCCTCTGGGGATCGAGGCCAATCGCAGCACGTCGGAATGCAACCGGTCGCTGATGTGACGAACTTCGCGTTCGAGGTGATCGGCTGCTTTGTCGAGAGCAACGACCGTCTCGGGCCCTCCGATGCCGACCAAATCGTCAGTCTCGGGCGAATGCTGCATCTTCGCGCTCCGAGCCAATTCCTTGGACATATCCTCGATGTAGGAGATCTGGCCCTTCAGTTTCGCGTAAGAGTTCTGGTAGGCGTCGTTGGTCTGTTTAAGGCTCTCGTTTTCCGCCTTAACGGAAAGATATCTGAGGTTGAGTGCTTCGTGCTGTCCGAGTCTTGCCACGCCATAAGTAACCAGCAAGAGAGCTACGACAAAGAAGGTGACACCTCCCCTGATTATGTTGCGGTGAATGCTGAGTTGTCTGACTTTCGATGTGCGGCTTGGAGAGATTAGGACAGTATAAATGCGGTTGTCTTTCGGCATTCGCGCTCCTCAGAAACTCTGTGCGGCGTGTTCGCTCTGATCATTCCCAGAGCTATGCTCAAGCCATTATTATGAGAATCCGTTCTTTACAGGGAGTCATTTGCTCAAGCGAACGCGGAGATTATCATAGGGTAGACGCGATAGCAACCGTGCCAGGCTGGGCCGTATGCGATTTATCAAATTTGCAACAACTTGGCTCAGAGGAGATTGGACCGGTCTGTCGCGCTAACACAATTAACCGCTGATTTGCGCCGCCTTCGGTACGCTGATCTGCGCGGATCAGCGAAACGAAGTCAGCGATAATCAGCGGTTAATTCATCCCTCAGTAAAAGAAAAGAGTCAGACTGAACCATTGCCTGGCTCAGTGGGTGACTACGGGGCAGAGGGCGCACAACTACGGCGCCCGCTCCCGCGCACCTCTGCTCCTCACACTGGCCTCGCTGCTACTATGCTTGTTGTGCGCTGCGCGGTGATATCATCCTGTAGATCAGCCACGCCACGAGCACGAATACTCCGAGCACAATCGCGATCCAGAGTAGCTTAAAAGCGAACCCGATTATGGCGAGCAGAATGGCAACCAGCTTGATTGCTATGACGAAGGCCACCATTCCAAGTACGAACCGTAGAAATCCCATAACTCACCTCCTGTTAACGTGGTCCGACAAACTTTGAAGTTTGTCGGGGTATCGCGACCGTCGATCCTGCGACAAGCTGAAGCTTGTCGGACGGTCCGTCTCGCCTCAGTTGGCGAGAGAGGTTGCCTGTCCCTGGCGAGCCGCGCTCGCCTGAATGATTATGTTCTTGTAAGAGGTCCGAAGCTTGATAGACGGGCCTTCGGATCCCAGGGCCGCGATCAGGCTGTCACGCACTCGTTCTCCAAGCTCAATGAACCCGATCGGCTGAATCTGACCGCTTGCGCTTTGGGCGTCGAGT
Source organism: Blastocatellia bacterium (assembly GCA_035607285.1). Lineage (GTDB taxonomy): Bacteria > Acidobacteriota > Blastocatellia > UBA7656 > UBA7656 > Onstottus_A. Next base: position 22,226 of record DATNBZ010000167.1, read on the forward strand.
CGAAACTGGCTGGACTGAGGAAGCACGAGCTTGATCTGGCCGTGATTGTTCAGCACCACGATATCGCCTGCAGGATCGCCCGCAGCCTGCAGCGTTACGTCACGATAGCTGGTCTCGACTCGGACACCTTCGTAGAAGTTCTTCACCGCTACGTTGCCGTGAGATGTCTTGATCCCGACTGCGCCGTGAACATCCTCAGCGCTTACGGAGCACTGCTCGGCGTCGACCTCGACGTCACCTGTAATTGAGGCCATCTGAACGGTGCTATTCGACGACAGTATACGCAAATCTCCGCTGATGTTTTTCGCGTGAACGTCGCAGTGCGGCGCATTGACAGTTACGTCCCCGGCTCTGGATATGTCCACCGACGCATGCTCGGTCTTGAACTCCGCAGCCTCATCGATACCCTGCGCTGTAATTCGAGAAAGGGGCGCATCCACGTGCACTTCGCCGGAGATTTCTCGCAGATCGATGGCTCCGTTCCTTCCGCTTAAGCTTAGCGCTCCAGCGAGGTTTGAAATTGTCGCGTTTCTCGCTCCGGTCACCGTCAAGTCGCCATCGATGTTCGCGGCGGAGATGTCACAGTAATAATTGAGCGCGAGATCCACGTCTCCTTTGATTCCCTTCAGGTCTGCCTGGCCATAACTTGCCTTCGCCGTCAGGCCTTCCAGCATTCCCGTTGCGGTGATCGATCCGTAGCTGTCGGTTATCGAGACGCTGGCGTAAGAAGGCAGATCCACTTGAATATCCGTTGTGAACTGTCCATCGACCTGATCTCGATTAGTAGTTATCTTCAACTCATCGTCACCTTGTTCGACGAGCAACCGAATGCGATCGGCGATCTTGCGGGCGTCATCCTGACTCCAACCCCGGACTCCCTTCACCAGCGTGGCTTTGAGCGCCGAACCCCCGCCGGTTACTTTCACATTGCCGTAGCTGTTGTTGATGGTGACCTTCATTCCGCGGCGAATATCCGCGTTCACGACCTGCTGATCAGTGAATGCATAAGCCTCGCCCACAACCGAGTCTCGCAGGCCGCTGAGAAAGCCGGGCAGTCGCAGCGCCGAAAGAACTGAGGGATTGCTCGCGGCGTGGTTCGCCAGGACGCCGGTCAACACGATCAACAACAGAACCACGACTCGCATTGGAGTGAATACGCGGGGAGGCGGTCCTTCGGTGTGGCGATGCGAATAGAAGCGAACCAGTTCGACGCTTGCATAAACAACAAGGAGCAAGACCCAGAATCGGCCGTAGACCTGCAGCGCATTCAGGCCGGGTTGGAAGCGCGCTGCCAGGAAAAGAACGCCGACAATTATCAGGAGCGTTCCGACCAGAGGCGAGCGCGGTTTGCGCTCGACCGCGAACCCCATTACGCGCACGACTCCCGCGCAAATCAGGAACACCGGCCATAACGCGATCAGCCATCCGGCGATGCCTGAACCGGCCGGCGCCAAAACAAGAACGAGTCCCGCGGCGAGCAAGAGCAGCCCCAGCAGCAACGTTCCCCTTCGGTGTTTGCGAGATGAAGCCATCTTCGCTCTACCTTCGACCGGCCGAATGCGGTCTGCTGCGCTCGCGAGTACTGTGTTCAGATCTGTTGCTGAAGTCGCCCGGTACCAGAGAATACGGCGGAGATGTCGGGCCTTGTTGGTAGCTCTCTTCGCTCGGCCGCTTGAAATATCGCGTCAAGAGATAGCCTCCCAGAATTATGAAAGCAACCGGGAGAAGTCGCGCAAACGTAACGAGAGGGAAAGGACGCGCGATCTGAATAACGAGAAGCAGACCGGCGATTAACAATACGACTCCGATCACCGGCGCTCGCTTGATCAACGAGCGTTTGAACCGTGCTTCATCGACCGCGGGGTCTTCTCCGTCGGCAATCAACTGAGCGGTTCGATAGGCGTCAACGATTGAGTATACATAGAAGCTCAGCCCGCCGAGCGCGAAGATTGCCGATGCGAATCGAATCCCGGTTAGCTGAAACAGGCTGACGATTGTCGCAAAATGAACTATGCCTTTTATGTTTTGGCGATTGTAAACCGCGCCCATACCCGGTAGCAGAGCAAGCAACGCCGCGAACCTCGCGCTGCCTCGCGGCTTGGGCGAGTAACGATTGCGCGAAAGGCCCTGCACGCCAAGGACTATGCAATCCTGGCAGTATGGATATCCCTTTATCCGATGATCGCAGGCGGAGCAGAGGGCCCGCGAACAACTCGAACACTGCACTCGCGCAGCACTTGCCGTGTGATATGAGCAATACATATTTGAAACCTGTTGAGATCGGAAACCTTTTTGATCCGCCTCCAATCTCTCAAACGATTTGCTTCCAGTCGCGGTTCTCTAAATCCACACAAGAAGCCCGTAAGCAAACTGCACGACTAATTCCTCTCGCCTGGCTCGTTCCGCTTGTTGGAATTCGGATCGTGTCGCGACGGTTGGTTGACCTGGCCTCGCGAGTCAGCTTCTCCGCCAAGCGTATCCCACAACTCTCCAATACGGTACCCGACGGTTTCCAGCCTGGCGACCGCCTTGTCGGTCTGGACGTAAACGTCGGTGCTCCGCGAATACAGCTCCGAAGCTTTGACGTGCGCCTGCCGATAGATGCCGGCTACCGTCCCATCATCCGAAAAACCAAGGAACAGGAAGGCCAGCATCGCGACCGCAAGAGTAATCGATGTCGCAAACGTCCAGCGCGCGGTTCGAGCCGGGTTTGGGATAAGAAAGTCGGCAAGCGCGCCGAAGCGGCCGGCAACACGGCGGGCGAAGGGAGTCCTGCGAGCGGGCATCACCGCGAGCAGATTGCCAACCAGCGAAGGAGGCATCTCGATTTCTTCAAACGTATGAACCGAATGGCAAGCGGCCACTGCATACACAACATCCGTCAGAAGCACGGAGCAATTGGCGCAGCCTTCGGCGTGTTCTTCGAAGCGGTGGTATGTGGGTGCTGGAACAAAGCCGTCCAGAAATTCAGTTATCACCGTCTCGAATCCATCGCAGTCAAGAACAGCATGTTCCCTGGAAATGGCCATCAGAGCCGTTTCCAGCATCGAAGGCGTGTCCAGTTTTTCCTGCTCGCCGCAGATCTGAATCGTCCCTTTGACTTCATCCATCAGCGAGCGGCAAGCTCGGCACTGGAGCGCATGCGCTCGAAACAGAGAGGCGTCCTTCGCAGCAAGAATCCCGTCAAAATAATCGCTTAGCTTTTCTTCAAATATGTTGCAGTGCATACAACTCTCGAGCCGAGTCAATCTCCGCTCCTCCCAAATCGATACCCACTCAGGCCTTCAAACAATCGGCCTTCCGGGAAAGTTAATCGCTTTGCGCAGTACGACAGCCATCGAGCGCTGATCGTCGAGCCTCTGACTTCGGGCTACCGATCGCTGGCCGTCTCAGTCAGGGTTCACCTTCATCCTGCGCAACACCTTGGCCAATTCAATTCGGCCTCGGTTGATGCGGCTCTTCACCGTGCCTTCAGGGATCTTGAGAAGATCCACTATCTCCTGGTACGTCAACTCCTCGATGTCTCGAAGAATGACGCACTCGCGCAAATCGTGTGAGAGCTTGTTTATGGCCGCGAGCACCTGCAGCCGTCTCTCGCGGCGTTCCAGCGAGCGCTGCGGGCTATCAGTCGCGGAAGGAAGATGGTACTCGTGAACGGCAAGGTCGTCGCCCGCATCGGTTGGCGTCCGCTGCCGCTTGCGATAGTCATCAATGATCAGATTCCGGGCCAGCCGCATCAGCCAGTTCGACAGATCGCCGAGAGTCGGATCGTACTGATTCAACGAGCGATAGACTCGAATGAAGACCTCTTGCGTAAGGTCTTCAGCGCCGCTGTGGCTAGCCGTGAACCGGTACGCGAGATTGTAGATTCTTCGCGAGTACTGGCGCACGATTTCCGCCCAGGCTTGCTGGTCACCTTCCACGCAACGCTGAACCAATTCAGCATCGGTCGATGTCAACGCGAGTTGTGCTCCCACCTGTCGCCTTCTCGCAAGCTAGTCTTTTAGCTTCCCGATGTTATGGTGAAGTCTTCCAAACTCGCTAAACGAGAGGGTGACGAAAAATGTTTCAACCCGAACGCAGCCGCTCCGCCTTCAGACCGTGATTGTCATGCGGAGCCTCCATATTTTGTGCTAGAATCTCCGCTCGCTACAGTCTGTAGCGACTGACGCTTCGGATTCAAAAGAAGTCGAGTTGCTTCAGGTCCCACGCTCGATTTCATCAGAGAGTATAACACGAGGGTTACCGGCAAACCGTGAGCGGAAGAATCAAAACCCTATTGAGCCTTTTAGTCGGCGCACTGTTTGTCTATTGGTTTGTGCATAAGCTGAACTGGCGAGAGGTCTGGGCCGAAGTCAGCGAAGCCAACTGGGGACAACTCGGTCTTGCCCTGGCCTTGCTGGTGGGGACCTACTTCGTTCGAGTTTTACGATGGCGCACGCTGCTCAAGCCGATGGCCCGGCCTTCGCTGAGCGCTCTCTTTCGAGCCACGATGATTGGCTTCACCGCGCTGTTCTTCATTGGCCGCGCGGCCGAGATGATCGTCAGACCCGCGGCCCTTTCGGCAAAGGAGCGAGTGCATCCTTCCGCCAGCTACGCGACGGTGATGATCGAGCGCGTGTTCGATATGGTGATGGTTGTGATTTTCTTTGCGGTCAACCTGATCTTCTTCGAGTACATAGCCCGAGATGCCGATGCGATGCGAATGTTCGGATGGATAAAAATAACGGGCGTGCTACTGCTGATAGTTGCCGCAGCCGGAATCTACGGGCTGTCGGCCTTCAGGCGAGGTCGAAGCGGCGCGCTGGATTATCTTGAACGAAAGCTGGCGCGGCTTCCGAAACGTCTTGGCGGCGCGACGATGAGCCTGCTTCGGCATATCTCCGAGGGCCTGGCCGTATTGCACGACGCCCGCAGTCTCAGCATTACCGTTTCCTATACCGTCCTGCTCTGGTTGATGGTAGCCGTGGCTCACTTGCTGGTGGTGCGAGCGTTTGGTATCCCGTATGCCGAGGTGCCGTTCACCGGCGCCGTGTTTGTGATGGGACTCTCAATGTTAGGCTCGGTTGTGCCAACGCCCGGAGGAGCTACGGGGCCGTTTCACACTGCTACGGCTGCGGCTCTGGCCTTCCTCGGAGTCGAACAGAACAAAGCGGCGTCCGTTGCAATAGTTCTGCACATAGTGATATTCGCGCCGGCAACGGTGTTTGGCATGTACTATCTAGTTAAGGAAGGTCTCTCGCTTTCAGGGTTGAGGCACACTGCCCAACACGAAGCGGCAGACCAACTGAAGTTTACCGAGGCGGTTAAGCGTGAAAAGGCCGATGCGATGGCCGCGCGCCGCGCATAAGCCAAGGTGCAAGAGAGACTCGAGAGACTCTTATGAAATGTCCTTTTTGTACGCACATTGAAGACCGCGTTGTCGATTCGCGCGAGAGCCGCGAGGGCGACGTAATACGCCGGCGACGCGAATGCCTGAAGTGCGAGCGGCGCTTCACCAGCTACGAGCGCATCGATGAGATACCCTACATGGTAGTCAAGAAGGACGGGACTCGCGCGCCGTTCTCCCGTGAAAAAGTGTTGTCGGGAATAATGAAGGCTTGCGAGAAGCGCCCGATCCCAACCACTAAAATCGAAGCGCTTGTCAATCAGGTCGAAAAATACGTCCAGGAGTCACGCGAACGTGAACGCTCGACTGAAAAAATTGGAGAGCTGATAATGCGCCGGCTTAAGGAACTGGACAAAGTGGCTTATGTGCGGTTTGCATCGGTGTATCTGGACTTTAAGGATGTGTCGGAGTTTATGAGTGAGCTACGGTCGCTGGTCCGCACAGGGCGAGTGAAGTAATAGTTGGGCTAGTTAGGTTTGGGGGAACGGAATATGTCAACAATCAGAGCGTCGGAAGCACCACCGATTGAAGAGACAGCGGAGTCGACGATTGTTCCAGAACCGGTTCCTTCTGCTGAACGGCCGCAAGACCCGTACTGGCCACAGTTCCTAAACAGGGCCAGCGACGTCGAGATCCGGGCGCGGTTCTCTCGGGAACTTAATGCGGCTGTCCAGATCCACGAGGCGGTGCTTTCCTCCTACTGTTGCCTGGCACTTCTTGAAGCAGAAGATAACATCGATTCTTTTGAGGCAGATAGAATATACAAAGCTCTATCGGAAACCAACTCTGGCAGAGACAAGGATGTCCTTCTTATTATTCTGAGTGGTGGCGGCAGCATCGAGCCAGCTTACCAAATCAGCAAAATATGCAAGTCATTCGCAAAGAATCGGTTCATTGCTGTAATTCCACGACGCGCGAAATCGGCCGCTACTTTAATTGCGCTCGGAGCCGATGAGATACATATCGGCCCACTAGGCCAGTTGGGGCCGATCGACCCCCAACTCGATGGTCTTCCCGCTTTGGGGGTGACGCAAGCTCTCGAGCGACTTGCCAGCGTTGCCGAAAAGCATCCAGGAAGCGCTGAAATGTTTGCAGCGTATTTGCAACGCGCCCTGACCATCCAGCAGATCGGCTACTGCGATCGTATCGCTGAATCCGCAGCGCAGTACGCTGAGCGTTTGCTATCAACCAAGGTTCACCTTGTTGAGAGAGCTGGCCAAATCGCTCGCGAACTCGTCTATGAGTACAAGCACCATGGGTTTGTAATTGATCTAGCCGAGGCGACGACGCATCTGGGTTCGGACTGGATAAAAGGGGTGTCGCCTGAGCTAGCGCTGGCCGAGACCGTCTACAGCCACTTCGAAGATGTCGATCTCTGGCTTGGAATGGTCGCGCAGAAGCGCATAATCATGGTCGGTGAATTGAAATCGGAGCCAATTCTTCTGAAGAAAGAGCGACGGTAATGGCTAAGAAGCGCGAGATCGCCATCCTAATTTGCACAGCGTTGTCTCTTTCTTGTTTGCCAGAACAGAAAGGAAAGATTTGAACACTGACCGCAGAGGTCTTAAAGAATCGGGGCAGGCAGGCGAATGAACCTTGTGCGATACACTTCAGCGATGAGCTGCGAAGAGGTGTTCCTGTGTCTATCACCGTTGGATGACAATAAACCGACAATTAAGTCCCAATAACAGAAACGATTGAGCGTATGAACCGTGAAAGCATCTTGGAGATTCTACGAAGTTATAAGGCCGAGGAAGGTGCACGAATCGGAATAATAGCTATAGAGTTTCTGGCTCAGTCCAGTTTCGAATAAGAAAGATCGAATTGTGAAATCGGTAATCGTAGACGAGAACCTCCTTCGCATGATCGTCGACCGGTTGGTCAAGGCGATCGACCCGGACCGAATAGTTCTCTTCGGCAGTCGCGCGCGCGGCGACGAACGAGGCGACAGTGACCTCGATCTCCTGGTCGTGAAGGACTCCGATGATCCACCACACCGGCGGGTCATTCCCGCCTACCGCGCACTCGCAGGCATCGGTGTTCCGAAAGACATTCTCTGGCGAACTCCGGCCGAAATCAGAGACTGGGCGGGCGTCCAAAACTACGTCGCCACACGTGCCTTGCGGGAAGGAAGAGTACTATATGAAAAACGAGCTTGACCTTGTTCGGGCTCTGACGAGTAAAGCCGAAAGCGATCTGCGGATGGCTGAGATTGGCATTGAGCATGACGGACCTTTGGACGCTGTCGCTTTTCACCTCCAGCAAACCGCCGAGAAGCTGCTTAGGGCGTTGCTTGCCTCACGCGCCATCGAATATCCGCGGACTCACGACGTAGAAGCTTTGCTTGATCTCGCACTCACCGATTTTGCGGTCTTGGATGGGTTCCGAGAGCGGCTTCTGGGACTAAACGCATACGCCGTTGAGATGCGGTATGACGCAGCCCTGTACCCCGACCGCGAAGAAGTGTTGGCAGCCTTGGAAACCGTGAGAGATTTGCGGAGCGAGATATCCCAACTCTTGCCCGAGGAGGCGCAGCCGTGAGTTAGTCGGCTACAACAGCCAGGTTTTAAAGTCGTAGCATTGACGAAATCCTTTGGAAGCTCACGAACCCGGCGCGAGATAATAACTGAGCTATCGAAGGTATAGGTGGGCATTACGAGCTTTTGCCGTGATGAGCCTCATAGGTCATACGAAAGGCCTCTAAGGCAAGCCGTTTGGCTTTCTCTGAAAGCTGCGGGGCTGCCTGCTTCGCTTCCCTTTCTTTGTTGCTACGTTTTGCGCCGTTAGAGTTGGTCGAGAGCTTAGCTAGTTGTCTACGCGACGAAGCGGTAGCTTTCTTCGAGTTTCCTGGCATCTGTCTCGTCAAAGTCTTACTACCTCATTATTATTTGCTCAGGCTGAATATATCACAAAGATTGCGAATGCAACACCATCAAGATCTTTTATAGCTGTGATCGTTCAGTGTCGCTTGTGCTAGAATTGCCCGGCATAACTGTAACGACGGCAGCGATGGCGATAAAGCAAAGAAGGCGATAAAGGGCCAGCTAGTGCGAGAGACTTTTCACGGCGAACCCTACGAGTACTATCCTTTAGGCAAGTACATCGTAGCGGCTCGGGGCGTTTGCGGTGGTCGTCCCACTATCAAGTATCACCGACTTGATGCGAGGCATATCATAGATTCTTGAAACGGGGAGATACTCCGAAGCAGGTCGCACGGAACTACCGCATTCCAGTGGCCGCAGTGGAAGAGGCTGCCAGGCTAGCTTCACAGTATGATTATGAGAAGTGTTATGCTAGAAAACGAAATGCATCTGCGTCTGAAACAGAAACGGTTCACCTGCTAAAGAGTCAGAATATGAAACGTCGGATTCTGAAAGCGAAGAATCGACGAGAAGGGGAATGGCTTTGAAGAAGCCCGCAAGAAGTTGGGACTATAGTCATCATACTTTCATCTTATGTCATCACTAATCGAACCAGAAGAACTTCAACTCGAACGAATCGACGAGCAGCTAAAGCTGCCCGACTCACTGCCCGTGCTGCCGCTCCGCGATATCGTCATCTTCCCTTTCATGATCGTCCCGCTGTTCGTTCAGCGCGAGCGCTCCATTCGCGCCGTCGAGCAGGCGCTCGCCGACAATCGAATGATAATGCTGGTCGCCCAACGCGATCTCGAGAAGGAAGAACCAATCGGACAGGACCTGTTTAACTACGGGACGGCCGCTTCGATAATGCGAATGCTCAAGATGCCCGACGGCCGCATTCGTATTCTCGTGCAAGGCCTCGCGCGGGCAAGCGTCACGCGATTCGATGAGAACCTTCCTCATCTGCTCGCTCACATTCTTCCGCTGTCTGACAGCGAACCCGATGCCGATGAACTGGAAATGGAAGCGCTCATCCGAAACGTGAGGTCTTCACTCGAGCGCGCAATAACTCTGGGTAAAAACATTTCCGGTGAAGTGATGGCAATCGTAGCCAATCTCGAAGACCCGGGCCGGCTGGCGGACGTCGCAGCGTCCAACCTCGAGCTCAAAGTCTCGGACGCCCAGAGCGTGCTCGAGAAGCTGCATCCGGTTGAACGGCTTCACCGCGTAAACGAATTGCTCGCCCGCGAGATCAACGTGCTGATGGTCCAGCAGGAAATAAACACCCAGGCCAAAGGTGAGATCGATCGCAGCCAGCGCGAGTTCTACCTGCGCCAGCAGTTGAAGGCCATTCAAACCGAGCTTGGCGAAGGCAACGAGCTGGGTGAGGAAATCGCGCAGTATCGAGAGAAGATGCTTCAGGCAAATCTGCCCGAGCCCGTCGAAGAAGAGGTCGATCGCCAGATCAAGAAGCTCGAACGTATGCACCCCGATGCCGCGGAGGCCGCGACGCTTCGCAATTATTTGGACGTGATGGTTGCGCTTCCGTGGTCGAAGTTTTCCGACGAGAATCTTGACCTGACTCGCGCACAGACGATTCTCGACGAAGATCACTACGGGCTGGAAAAAGTCAAAGAGCGGATCATCGAATCGCTCGCGGTTCGAAAGCTGAAAGAAAAGGTCAAAGGCCAGATACTCTGTCTCGTCGGCCCGCCCGGGGTCGGAAAGACCAGTCTCGGCCGCTCGATCGCGCGCGCGCTGAATCGCAAGTTTCAAAGGCTCAGTCTCGGCGGCTTGCACGACGAAGCGGAAATTCGCGGCCATCGGCGGACCTACATTGGAGCGATGCCCGGACGTATTATTCAATCTATTCAACAGGCAGGAACGAATAACCCGCTGATCATGCTCGACGAAATCGATAAGGTCGGCGCCGACTTCAGGGGCGATCCTTCTTCGGCGCTGCTGGAAGTTCTCGACCCCGAGCAGAACTTCTCGTTTCGCGACAATTATCTTGGCGTGCCGTTCGATCTCTCGAACGTGATGTTCATGACAACGGCAAACATGCTCGACACGGTTCATCCGGCGTTGAGGGACCGGATGGAGGTCATTAGATTAGCCGGCTACACGGAAGAAGAGAAAGTCGAAATCGCGCGACGCCACATCATTCCAAAACAGATGGAGGCGCACGGCATCACGATTCGCCATCTGACGATCAGTCGTTCGGCGCTCAAGGGCATCATCCTTCAATACACTCACGAGTCCGGGTTGCGGCAGTTCGAGCGCGAGATCGCCGGAGTCTGCAGAAAAGTCGCGCGCCGAGTCGCCGAGGGAGCCGACGCGCTCGTGCGTGTGACAGCCAACAACCTGCACGAGTTTCTGGGCATCCCGCACGTTTATCCCGACGAAGTACTCAAGAAGGACCAGATCGGCGTGGCGACCGGGCTCGCCTGGACGCCCGCCGGTGGCGACGTCTTGTTCATTGAAGCCCTGCTCACCGGAGGAAAGGGTACGCTTCAGCTTACGGGCCAGTTGGGCGATGTGATGAAGGAATCAGCTCAGGCGGCGCTCTCATGGGCGAAGGCGCATGCAGAGGATTTGGGAATCGATCCGGAGAAGTTCGGCAAATTCGATATTCACGTTCACGTTCCCGAAGGAGCGATTCCGAAGGACGGCCCCTCAGCCGGCGTGACCCTGGCCGCAGCCATGGTCTCTGCTTTATCGGGTAAAGCCGTGAGGCGATCGGTTGCTATGACTGGCGAGATTACGTTGCGCGGAAACGTGCTTCCGGTGGGCGGAATCAAAGAAAAAGTGCTCGCAGCCCGTCGTGCACGAGTGACCACGATCGTTTTGCCTCAGCAGAACCGCCGCGACCTTGAAGAGGTCCCAAAGGAATTGCAGAAGGAAATCAATTTCGTGTTTGTCGAATCAGTTCGACAGGTGCTGAAGGCGGCGCTGATAGCAGTAGAAACGCCGGCTGTCCAGAGCGCAAAGAATCGGGTTGCCTAATTGTTTCAAATTCCTTGCGAGACCACTCTCGCGGGCTCTTCTTATTGACTTGCCAGAAGTTAGCGTGATATAAAACCGACACTCGGCAGGAGCGCTGGATAGTATTTGAGAAGCGCTGGATAGTGTTTGGATGGTTGAGACTGCGGCTTTCGGCCCTGGTGACCAAAGGAAGTAAATCGAGTCACGTCAGCCGCGACTTCACCCCGACATCTTGGGAACAGGAAGGTAAGCTCATAGATGAGGCTAGCAAGAGAGGCGAGTCGTGTTTTAGTTGTGTTCTTCGTTTCATTGTTGCTAATCGGAACCATCACACCGATACAAGCCTTCGGCCAGTCAGCCCAACCGGCCGCGCACACAACCATCCAGCAGGTCATCGATCGCGCTGAAGAGAACTATCTCCGCGGCGAAGAGGCTTCAACCAAGGGCCTGCCCGATATCGCGCGGCGCATGTTTGATAACGCGCTCGACACCGTCCTTCAATCAGGGTTCGATCTGAAGACCAATCCGAAACTAGACGTCTATTACCGCTCGCTGCTCGAGCGAATTCACAAGCACGAAGCTCTGCCCGGTGACTTGCACGAAGCAGCCGACCGGCCCGACGTGGCGGAGCCGTCGGTGCTCGACGAAGTCTCGGAAATCAAGGAAGGCGAGCTTGCGATTACGACTCCCGATGGAGTGAAGATATTCGGCCATTACGATTTTGAGTTTTCGGTGGCGCCTCCCGTATTCCAGTTCATCAATTTCTTTGTAGCCGGCCGCGGACATTCAACAATGGAGGTTGGCTTGCAGCGTTCGGGCCGTTACCGGCAGATGGTCGAGAAGATTTTTAAAGAAGAGAAGGTTCCGCAGGACTTGATGTGGCTCGCGCAAGCCGAATCGGTTTGGAAGCCTAACGCTCTTTCGCGCGCCGCGGCAAAAGGCATCTGGCAGTTCATTCCTTCGACCGGCTCACGCTACGGTCTTGCGCAGACGACGTGGATCGATGAGCGATCACAGCCCGAGAAATCAACGCGCGCGGCTGCAAAGTACTTGCGCTGGCTGCACGATCACTTTGCGGGCGACTGGCTGCTTGCGATGGCAGCCTACAACTCCGGCGAGAACAGGGTCGACAGCGCGATAGCGCGTTGTGGCTATGCGGATTTCTGGGAACTCTACAAACGAGGCTTGTTGCCGCAGGAGACTCGCAACTACGTTCCCTGCATTCTCTCGATCATCGTCATCAGCAAGAACCAGAAACGCTACGGCTTCGATGTAAAAGCGGACTCACCGCTCAACTATGAGACGGTAGACATCCCAGCACAAACCGACCTGAAAGTGGTCGCGGATCTCATTGGCGTGCCGTATGAGTCGGTTCAGGATTTGAATGCTGAGCTTCGACGAGGCACCTCACCCGCGGGTGAGCGCTACAGCATCAAGATACCGAAGGGTATGAAGAAGCAGTTTGAAGTAGCCTATGCGGCGTTGCCCGAAGAGCAACGAGTGCGCAAGATTACTGTTCCAGCCGATGACGTAGCCGATCGCTATCGAAGCAGCTATCGCGTTCAGGTTGCATCCTATCAAGTGAGACGCGGCGATACGCTGGCTTCGGTCGCGCGCCGCACAGGAGTCTCCGTGCAGGAGCTGGCCAAACTGAATCGAATGTCCTCGCGTGGTGAACTGAGGAGAGGGCAAACGGTCAAGGTTCCCAAGACAGTCCGCGCATCGCGAGGCCGTCACGAACACGTCTCTCGCTATCGCGAAGTGCCTGCGGTTCATTCCAGGCATCGCGGGGGTTCGTCGCGGGCCAAATCATCGCGTTCACATCAAGCCGGCAATTCCCGAAGTCACTCTTCACGCCGTCATCGACGATAGAAAGTTAATAACGTATCATCGGCTTGGGTGGAGATACCGCGGCCGCGGCTTCACGTGAAAGTAATCATCAGTGCCTTCAATCCAATCGACGCGTACCGGCGAGAAAACATCCATCTCATCGGTGTCTTCAATTGCCTCCGCGCTGTGATTGGCGAATGCGGGAATCAGTAATGTTTCTCCGCCTCTAACGATCACCTCATCCCCCTCTATCAGAAACTTCAGTGCGCCGGTGAAAACAGTTGTCAGTTGCTCACTCTCGTGATTGTGAGATGCAAGCACGCAGCCCTTCTTCAGGAAGATTCTAGCCATGGTCATCTGCTTGCCAGAGATGAAGCGACGACTTAACAATTCATGTACATGCTCTTCAGGCATCTCATTCCAATTGTATACCTTCATTGGTAAACCCTCCGAGTGAGGTCGTTGGCGGGGCGTTCCTGCGAAAACCTTCTTGAACTCTATCACTGAATTCTAGTCTCAGTCGAATCGCTTCTACGATAACCTTCGCGATCCTACTATTCAACTTTCCACTGTCGCCTTCGACTTCATTTCAATAATCGCCGCCGATGTGGCCTTCCATCAGATCAAGCGCTCCAGACTAGGTGGACGGCTAGGATGTTGGTTTGCGAGATAGCGTACGTATCTTAACTGGAGTCGGCGAGTATCTCGCTGCCCGGCCATGACTCCCATTGTCCGCAAGAGACTAACCGTCAATTCAGAGTTGGTCAACAAAATCCTGCAAATCCCGCTCATCGAACTCGATCGTGGTAACCCCGAGACTAAGGAATTCAAGAGTCGGCCTCAAAGCCGCTGGAACATCCACAAGCTCGACATCTTCGACAACCACTTCTCCGTCTCCCACGGTATGGCTGGTGGCAAATCTCAATGCCACATCGTGCTCGCCCACGTACCAGCAACGGATGTTGCCGTCACTGATGTCATAGATCAGACGAACTTTCTGATCGACTCGGCATTCGTAAAGGGCACTCTGGCTGCCTTGGACTTTCTTGCATTGCAGGCTTGGATGTCTAAAATCCAGTGTGAGTAAAAACAGCGTCTTTATCAATGCTGATTTTACATTCTTCGACAAACCTGTCGCTGCCATCAAGAACCCGGGAGACACGATCAACGGTTGCTTTTTCTTGCTCATACCATACCCATCTCATTGATAATCAAAATAATAATGCCGTACGTAGTTCCAAAGACCCGGTGAACTCACCATAATATCATCTGGAGAATAATCATTCGTATGCGGTTGAATGGCTCGAGGCTTTGTAGTCCGCCTGGGATTTTGAAGAACGGCCTTTATGTTTGTAGGAACTGAAAAACCGATGTAGATCGCTGCGACGACGCTCCCATGAGAAAGCGCACCGGCCAAACTTCCAGAGAAGGCTCCCATAACTAGAACAACGACGAAATAGAAGTACTTCTTATTGAGGGGCAAAACCGGATGATCAGCCCAGAGGCATTTATAGACCCTTAGAGCCTCAAATCCAGCGAAACCAATCACACCATACAAAAAATCCATCATAACGTTCCCAATAGAGTCTTACGTTGGATACCATCTAGGACCAGGATTAGACTATTCTCGACCAGAAGATTTCTTCCTATCAAACCGATTCGCCCGAGGCACAATTGTCTCTCGATCTGACTGTCGAAAACAGGACACGAGGTTCCGCAGAACCTAGCATAAGGCGACATAAGCCAATCACGCACAGCCTGTCCTGTGAGAGTTACCGACTTCGTATCCCCTCCTGCCTGTGAGCGTAATATGACAGTCACATCAAGCTTTACTGTCCAATAGCTTCCGTGGCTTTTCCGCGTAGCTAACCCGAAATTCGTTGTTGGGCGGATAGCACCGAGCCTTAACAACTCCTCATAGCTAAAAAAAGTCATCGGTGCTCCGGTATCGAAGTGGACAATGCGAATCTCCTCTTTGCTCGTATTTTCCGGATCGCTACCAAAGATCAGAGTCACCGTCGGATAATCCTTGGTTGAATTGACGTCCCCGCACCCACTCCAAACATCGTCAGCGTTTAGCGGCTTCCAAAATTGGTACGGCGCTCGTTGTTGTATTCTTGCGAACTCCATAACCTCTTCCTCGCTTAGGATTTCGTTCCCCGTCGTTGCACTCGCACGAATTTGATTTGCCGAACCACACAGCATGACCCAAATCTTGCCTTCAGCGAAAGCTCGATCAATTCCAGAGCTCGCAATTTCTCTTGCCTTCGTTACAAGCACATCCTTCTCGAGAATAGACTTCTTCATGAAATCTACCAGCGGGATGTTATATGGATCCGATCCTGTTTGATTCTCGAGCGCGATGCGCTTATCTTGATTATCGATAGTGCGAGTGACTCCGAAATCAACCAGATGTCTAATTGGGTCCAAGAATCTCTGTTGAAAATCCTCTGCCTCTACATTTGGTATGTCCTTTTCAATGACCTCTACGGGAAACGATAGGCCCCGTAACTGCTGGCGAAATCGGTCAAGATATAGGTAAGAGGACAGCGCTGCTAGGGACGCATTCGGTTGCAAGGGCTGGATTCGCCTCAAAAGTTCTATGCCATCGGGAGGGGGCATCAATATGTCCACGAGAATAATGTTATATTCATTGGCTCCTGCCAAGACCAGTGCAGCAGGTGTCGAGTCCGCACACTGGACTTGAAATCCTGTTTCTTCTAGAGCGCGAACATACGCTCCTAGTTCTGCAATCTGATCGTCCACCCATAGAAGTTTGGTTCTGCTATCCATATCTCTATCTCCTTGTGTGTTCTCTCTCATCAGCGCTAGGAATAGTAATTACAAACTCCGTCTCATAGCCCCATCTCGAACGCGCGAGTATGGAACCGCCGTGGCTTTCAACAATGCCTTTTGCTATGGCCAATCCAAACCCCATGCCCCGTTCGCCCTTTGTTGTGTAAAAATAGTTGAATACTTTCTCAAGATCGTATGGGGCAATTCCCGGTCCATTATCCTTTACACTGATTGAAATCGATGGGCCAACATCTACCGAAATATCGATGCGATGATCGCCATTCTTCCGATCAGTTTCGAGAAAGAAGAGAGCGTTGTTCAAAAGATTAAGAAACACGCGATGAAACAACTCTGTATCACACTGGATCTCTATCTTATCGGCACAGCTAACGTGAACATTAACCCCGATAGTTTGCGCTTGAAGCCTAATTTCTTGCACGGCAGCCATGAGAAGAGGCTTCAGTTCTCGGCGCACTAACTTAGGGGTCTTTGTTTTGGCGCGTTTCACTATGCGCTTCATTAGCTTATGCGCCGAATCAATGTGTGCGCTCGCTGCAAATGCCGCTTCGTGAACCGGGTGATGTTTATCATGTTTATACCGTGTCACAATGTCGCTTAATCGGCTCTGCGCTAAGGTCAAGCTGTTGTCAGCGTCATGTACCCGCTCCATGGCCATAATGCCCGCCTCGATCGCCGGAGCTTCGATAGTAATCCGCTGTTCCATGTCGCTAAGCTCGCGGAGCCGCTCAATATGTACATAGGTTGCGCAGAGCCTCTGCGCGAACGCTAACGCAATATTGCAATCCATTTGGCTAAAAGCCCGTGGCCGAATTGCAAAGGCGGCGAGCACCCCTGCGTTTCGACCGCCAATATCTAGAGGTATGTAGATCGCAGAACGCCAACCTTGTCGGGAAATCAGTTCAGGGTGAGTTGGGGGCGGAAGATTCTTGCGCTTGATTTCTTCAACGTCTAGAAGATCGTCGATTAAGATAGGCGTGTTATTCAACGAGCAGTGTCCGCCTAATCCTTTTCCAACATTCAAGTCAACAAAAAGTGTCGATCCGTTCCTTCCTGCCACTGCAATTGTCTTGAGTTTCTGATTGATCGTGTCTACCTCCCAGATGATCACGTCGGAACACACTAGGGCATGCAAACATAAATCGGCAGCTTGGACAGCCGTTTCTTTAGTGGTAGCAGTGGCCGCCCAAATAGGTAGCGAGAGATACTCAAGAGCGTTCTTAGCAATCGCGGAATGAAAATGTAATGACAGAAAATGTGTTGCACTTTCTAGGGCTTCAGCTACGAGTTCAACGTTGGCAGAATCGATCACGGACCAAAAATACCCTAGAGGGCGATCAAACCCATACGCGATCGGTGTTATTACGCATATTAGGTGCTGCTGGGCGTGCGTACAAGGCAAGTTGACTTGTCTCGTAGCAGGATTCAAAGTACGCCAAAAATCAGACGTTGCATCCGAAACTTTACTCCTGTCAAAGCAGCTACCGATTGGTACTACGGATCGCTCGAAACTTATCTCTTCTCCGGCTTTCTTCCCAACCTGTGGGACTAAGAGCCCCCCGCTCGAAATGATATTCTTATCCTTTAGAAAAGATGCCAATAGGCTCTCTACCAGTTCCTCTAAGAGCTCGCCACCCGCCAAAACCTTGTCTGCATCCTCTTGGAATTGCTCATTCTCAACCATACAACTTCCTTATCTGCCCGCTGCGATTGGTGGCCTTACTCTTCGGGAAACGCTGCTACTCAGGTACGGAATTAATACTACCGTGAGTTGTGGGCAAGACGATAAAGAAAGTTACTTTCAAAGTCAAGCAGTTATTGAGCGAGACAAATGACGATACAGCAACAAGATGATCAAAATGGCTAGACAGTGACATGCGCTTATTCGAAAGCCAAGCGCATTACTGGGAAGATTAGCGACGAGTTGAGCGATTTGGTTAGCTCTCTTGACTGGAGCCTTTCCAATTATGTTCTCTTTGTATGCAACAAGATTCGTAAATGTCTTCTGCTCCTTTCTACATCGAACGTATTTATCATCTCGGCGAACAGCCAGTGGATTCGTAGATCTTCAGTAAGCTCAGGATGAAACGTTGCCGCGAGAATGTTGCCATCTCTCACCAGCACCGCTTCATCATTCAAACTCGAAATCACTTTTACTCCCGCCCCGATTCGCCGAATCCTTGGCGCGCGAATGAACACCGCTTCGAGAGGACCGCCTTCCATCGTCGTTTCGACTGTAGCGATGAAGCTGTCAACTTGACGTCCGTATGCGTTGCGTTCAAGGCCTATGTCGATCAACCCCAGCGAGCGCTGCGCAGGATTATACACTTCTCGAGCGAGCAGAATAGCTCCCGCGCAAGTGCCGAAGATTGGCTTGCCCGAACGGGCGAAGTCACCGATCGACGCATCAATGGCTTCACTCTCGATGAACTTCAGCATTGTTGTGGTTTCGCCGCCCGGAATGATCAACCCATCCAAAGAAGCGAGGTCACTTGCCCGTCGAACCTCGATTGCGTTCGCGCCGATGCGCTCGATCGCGCGAGCGTGAGCGGCAAAATCACCCTGGATCGCCAGCACTCCGATTCTCAACACTCCACCAACCCTTTGGATTGAAGTAGCGAGTCAGTTTGATGTTTAGATTTCAAGCCTTCGCGAGCTTTGCGGTCCTTTGCGTCTTTGCGTTGAGAATTCTTAGCGGCCTTAATACTCAACGCAAAGCCGCAAAAGCTCGCAAAGCTTGCAAAGCTCGCAAGGCTTGCACGTCATTCCCGGTCGCGAGCCTGATCGATGTGCCCGTCTATTCACCACCCCCGAGTCTGGAGCAACTCGCTTTCATCCATCTTCGAGACATCGAGTCCTCGCATTGCGTCGCCCAGCTCTTCGCTGGCTTCAAGCACAGTTGATGCGTCGCGAAAATGTGTCGTCGCTTTCACAATCGCCCTGGCGCGAGCTGCCGGGTCCGATGACTTGAATATGCCCGAGCCGACAAACACCGACTCGGCGCCCAACTGCATGCACAGCGAAGCGTCCGCCGGAGTAGCGATCCCGCCCGCCGCAAAATTTGGGACCGGCAGCCGGCCCTCGCTCGCGACCATTCGAACCAGTTCGTACGGAGCGCCAAGCTGCTTCGCTTCCGCCATCAGCTCTTCCGGCCCTAGTATCGTCAGCCGTTTGATCTGGTGTGAGATTCGCCGCAGATGACGCACCGCTTCGACGATGTTTCCGGAGCCTGCTTCACCTTTGGTACGGATCATCGCCGCGCCTTCACCAATGCGCCGAAGCGCTTCGCCAAGGTCTCGAGCGCCGCATACGAACGGAACTTTGAATTGGTGCTTGTCGACGTGATGCTCTTCATCGGCAGGCGTAAGCACTTCGCTTTCATCGATGAAGTCTACGCCCAGCGCTTCGAGGACCTGCGCTTCGGCGAAGTGACCTATGCGCACCTTGGCCATCACCGGAATCGTGACGACGCTCATGATCTCGCGAATCCTTTTGGGTGAAGCCATGCGAGCGACGCCGCCTTCTGCGCGAATGTCGGCGGGGACGCGCTCGAGCGCCATCACCGCAACCGCTCCGGCGTCTTCGGCAATTCGGGCCTGCTCGGCATTTGTAACATCCATGATGACGCCGCCCTTGAGCATCTCGGCAAGACCGGTCTTCAGACGAATCAAGTTGTCGTTCATTGTCGTTCCTCCCGCAAAGAACAAGGACCCCGGAAGCGGGCGTTCAGAGTACCGACTTTAGTCGGGCAGTGCTTCGGCCATCGAAAGCAATTCCTGGTTCGCTGACGGCACTGCCCGACTAAAGTCGGTACTCTGAACGCCTGCTCCGAACGGCTATTGTGACCAGGAAACCTACGTAATGAATATCTCTCCGCGGCCGGAGATCACCACTCCGCCGCCCACTCGAACGGCTGTGACTTCGCTACTCGCCGGATCAACATCCACGTCTATATACAGCAGACTCGGGCGTTTCATCTCGAATCCCTGCTCGCTTACGATCCGTGTCGTTGATTGCTGCTCGACGAGTTTATGACGCACAAGATAAAAGCCGAGCGGTCCGTTTGCAGACCCGGTCGCCGCGTCTTCTCCAACTCCCGCGGCAGGGGCGAAGACCCGGCAATGTGCCGTGCTGCCGGCCAATACCGTCTCACGAGTAAACGCCATTACCGTCGACGCCCCCACCTCGTTGCTGATACGCTCCAGCGCGTCGCCGTCAAGTTTTATGTTCTCGATCGCCGCGCGGCTTTTGACCGGCACAATCAAGACCGCGATCCCGTTGAAGATCGTCTCGACCGGCAAGCCCGAATATCCGAGCTGAGATGGGTCGAGCGACAACGCTCGCGCGAGAGCTTCAGTATTCGAATAAACGCTGCGAACAACCGGCAGGGGCTGTGTCATCGTCGTTCGGCCGGGTTGCCCGCCTTCGGTTCGAACCTCAACGTGAATTGGCCCGACTCCGGTTTCGAGGGTGACCGGGGTCAGCGGCTCGCTCCACTGCTTCATTCGCTCTGAGACGACTACATACGCGGTTCCCACCAGCGGGTGTCCGGCAAACGGGAGCTCCTGCCCGGGTGTGAAGATTCTTACTCGGTAATCGCCTCCCTGTTCTGGTGGAAACAGAAAAGTTGTCTCAGAGTAGTTCATCTCACGCGCAATGTTTTGCATAGTCTCCGCGTCGAGTCCCGAACCGTCGGTAAACACGGCCAGTTGGTTGCCGCCGAACTGTGCTTCAGTGAAGACATCCGCTATCACGAATTGTTTGCTGTTCATGCCAGACTCCGCTTGAGAACGCCGGCGATCCGTTTGATTCCCTCTTCGATCATCTCCGGCACCTGGTTTGAGAAGTTGAGCCTCATGAAATTGATCTTCCCGTGGCACGCGAAGAAGGAAGTTCCGGGCACAAAAGCGACGCGTTCACTCAGTGCTTTCTCAAACAACGTCTCGGCGCTGATCCGCTCCGGCAACTCGACCCACAGAAACAGTCCGCCTTCTGGACGCGTCCATCGCGCCTCTGTCGGAAAGTAGCGATCCATTGCCGAAACCATAGTGTGGCAACGCTCGCCGTAGACCGCAGAGAGATGCCGCACGTGCCCGTCGAAATCAAAAGTCTTTAAGAGATGCGCCGCAGCCCACTGCTCGATAGTGCTGGTGTGGAGATCGGCGGCTTGCTTTGCGGTTACCACCATCTGGAAGATCTCTTCGGGCGCCAGCAACCATCCGAGCCGCATGCCGGGACTCAGGGTCTTTGAGAAAGTGCCGACGTGAATCACGAGACCATCTTTGTCCATGGCGTCCATGGCGGCGAGCGGCTGGATTCGCTCGCCCGCGTAACGAAGCTCGCTGTAAGGATTGTCCTCGAGAATCGGTACCCCGTAACGGGCCGACAGCTCGATCAACTTTTGCCTTCGCGCTAAAGGAAGCGTCGTGCCTTTCGGATTAGAGAATTCAGACACGATGTAGATCAGCTTTGGTCGAGAGCTCTTCAACACATTCTCGAGCTGGTCGACGCGCATGCCCTCATCGTCGCTGTCGATCGAAATAAAGCTCGCCTCATGTCCGCTGAAGGACTGAAGCGCCGCGAGGTAGCACGGGTTCTCGACAACCACCGCGTCCCCGCGATCGAGAAACACTTTGCCCACCAGGTCTATGCCCTGTTGCGAACCGGTTGTAATCAACACGTTGTCCGCGGTTACTTTGATTCCTCTCTGCTGCATTCGACGCGCGATCCATTCGCGCAGCGGATGGCATCCTTCGGTGGTGCTGTATTGAAGCGCGGCCGGTCCTTCCTGGGCGAACACTTCAGCGTGCGCTTGCGCGATCGCAGCAACCGGAAAGAGCTCGGGAGCCGGAAGCCCGCCGGCGAATGAGATGATTTCAGGATGCTCGGTTACTTTGAGTATCTCGCGAATCGCGGACACCGGCATCCGTGACATCCGATTTGCGAACCGATAGCTCTTTCTTTCAAGAGCCATCGACTGAGCGGCCGCGAGCGACTCGCACTCGAGCGCCCTTTTCTGTGTAGCCATGTTTTTCCTCCGTGTTCATTGCCCCTTAGTGAGCTGGATTGCTCATTTGCGTTCCCGGTTGGCTGCGTTTCGGCGGCGTTGTTTAAGTGCTTCCTTTGGCGCCGCCGGCGTGATGTGCGAGCCTTCCTTGATTGAGGACGTGACCACCGTTGTGAGGGTCCGGGTCACGCCAGGAATATGGCGAAGTAGATCTGAGATCAATCGGTCCAGACTTTGTGTATCCTCGGTAACTACCTTTAGTAAGTAAGAATCCGGTCCGGTTATGCGGTGACACTCAAGCACGTCGGGCAAGGCGAGTATCTCTTTTGCGAAGCGGCCGTTGTACTTCGGGTGTTCGATTCGAACCCCAATGAAGGCAGTGATGTCTTTGCCGAGCTTTCGCCCGTCGACTCTTGCGGTATAACCGGTGATGAGCCGTTCCTGTTCGAGCTTGCGCATCCGCTCGGCCACGGCTGGTTGAGACAGGCCTACGGCTGCGGCCATTTCAAGTTGAGTTATTCGAGCATTGCGTTGCAGGAGATCCAGGAGCTTATAATCTATCGCGTCGAGGGTCATATGACGAAGATAATCAAGGCTATTCTCCAGCCAGACCTATAATATCCCCGTGAAGAATTGGAGTCAACCAGAAACTTCAACGAACGAATGTACGGGCGGCCCTCCCTGGCTGCCCCTCCTTGATCGATCAGATTTGATGTAGAACAATGAGGGGCGGCCACGGAGCGAGTCATGCTCGAGCCGATACGGCGAAGAAACCGCTTTGCGAGCTTTGCGGTACTTTGCGAGCTTTGCGTTCAACGTATCTCTCTTTCTCGAGCGGTTTCCTTGCGCAAAGCTCGCAAAGTACCGCAAAGCTCGCGGAGTCGGGTGGTTTCGAAGGAGGGCCGCCCGTACAGGTACCGATTGGAGGCGCTTCAATCTCACGAGGAGTTGAATGGCTAACTGGAAACTAACGGTCGAGTACGACGGCACCCGTTACTACGGCTGGCAGGAGCAAAAGAACTCGCGGACAGTTGCGGGCGAACTGCGCGCTGCCGCCGAAGGGTTGTTATCCGGCCCTGTTGAGATCAACGGCGCCGGCCGTACGGACGCCGGAGTCCACGCGCTTGGCCAGGTTGTTCGCCTCAGGACCGGCTCTCCGCGGAAGCGCACCGAGATTCTTCACGGATTGAACGATCGACTGCCACCGGACATCAATGTTGTGAAAGTCGAAGAAGCGCATCCCGCGTTTGATCCGCGAAGAGATACCGTCGCCCGCTACTACCTCTATCAAATATCTACCAGACGAACAGCATTCGCGAAGCGGTTTGTGTGGTGGGTGAAAGACAGGCTGGATGCGCCGGCGATGAAGCGCGCGACGCAGTCGCTTCCGGGACGCCACGACTTCTGGCGCTTTTGCGATAAGCGAACCGGCGAAGGTTCTACGATTGTGGTGGTTAATGACGTGGAGTTTTCACGCGATGGCGACCTGTTACTAGTCAGGATTGGTGCGTCGCATTTTCTCTGGAAGATGGTGCGGCGAGTTGTAGGCGCGCTGGTTGAGGTCGGGCGCGGCTCGCTTACTGTCGAAGAGTTTGACGGCCTGGTTGACTCGCCGGGCAAGGCGGCGAGCTCGTTTGACATTGCGGCGCACACCGCGCCTCCGTCCGGGTTGTTCCTGGAACGTGTCGTCTACGATGAGAATGAAAAACCCGGTCCGTTAGCCGCCGCATTTCCGGTTCGAAGATTCTGATTTTGATCAGACAGGTGACGAAGAGTCCCGCGCTTGCTTCTCGCCGGCATCTTCTCTCCGCGATTCCTTGATGTGACGCCACACCCACCAGATGACAGCGAGAACGCCGATGATGACGATCACGAAATCGAAGCGATGGAACCAGCTTCGCAGCGTGTCGTTCTTATCCCATTGCTCGCCGAGCTTCTGACCCACGTACGCAAGACCCAGGCACCACGGGAGCGAACCAAGAAATGTGTAGGCAACGAACCTGGACAAGTTCATTCTTGCCACGCCCGCCGGAAAGGCGATAAACGTTCGGATGACCGGCAGGAGCCGGCTGGTAAATACAATCAACTCGCCGTATTTTGCGAACCAACGATCCGCGAGATCAAGATCGCGACGAGAGACCAGAACGTAGCGGCCGTACTTCTCGATCAACGGCCGCCCGCCATACATGCCTACCCAATAGGCCACGAGCGATCCGACGACGCAGCCAACAGCGCCGGCCACTGCGACCGACCACAGGTTGAATCGCCCCGTGTAAACCAAATAACCAGAGAAAGGCATGATCACTTCCGACGGC
This sequence comes from Blastocatellia bacterium, assembly GCA_035607285.1. Lineage (GTDB taxonomy): Bacteria > Acidobacteriota > Blastocatellia > UBA7656 > UBA7656 > Onstottus_A. Next base: position 46,427 of record DATNBZ010000167.1, read on the forward strand.
AGAGGTATGCACGCGGACTCGATGCCCATCAATAGAACAATTCCCGGATAGCCAAGCGCCGAGATAGTGGCAACAACGAAAGCGGAAAGTATTTCGATGATTTTTGCGACCAAGTATCTTCTCCAACCTTGAGTGGCGGGTCATCGTGTGTGCTCCTCTGCGTCCCCTGCGTCCTCGGCGGTTTTTTCGTTGGTGATAAACCGCAGAGGACGCAGAGGACGCGGAGGAACAGGCTTGTATCTAAGACGGCCAGCCGTATCGGCCGATCAATTTCACGAAGACACAAGCCTCGTGGTTTTCGCGAACGATTCCCTTTTCAGTCTTTATTACTCGCACCAGAGTCTGGTGTTCTTCGTTACCTATTGGAATGACCAGCCGCCCTCCAACCGCAAGCTGCGCGACCAGCGGTTCCGGCACTTCAGGGCTCCCAGCGGCGACGAGTATCGCGTCGTAAGGCGCGTGGTCGCTCCAGCCGATGGTCCCGTCGAACCACTTCACGGTTGCGTTCATGCAGCCCAACTTCCGGATGTTCTTTTGAGCGGTTCGAGCAAGATCGCTGATACGTTCGATTGAAAACACGCGGCCGGCGACCGCCGAAAGCACGGCGGTTTGATATCCCGAGCCCGCCCCGATCTCGAGCACCGTCGAATCCTTATCGACCTCCGCGAGCTCAGTCATGCGAGCCACCATGTAAGGCTGCGAGATTGTCTGCATATCGCCGATAGGCAGGGCATGGTCTCCGTAAGCCTTTGAGGACAGCGCTTCGGGCACAAACTGATGCCGAGGAATCTCGGACATCGCCTTCAGAACTCGCGCATCTTTTATCCCTCGATTGCGCAGAAGTTCGACCATGCGCGCACGTTGAGATTGGCCGGGAGCTTGTTCTGCGGTGTGATTTATCATTTCGATTGAGTTTCCAGAACAATGTCCCAGTCGCGCTGTTTGAAGTCCTCCAACGCGCGATAGTCAGTCAGGTCATTTTTCAACGGTGTGATCGAAACCATTCCGTGGCGCAGCGCTTCGTAGTCCGTGCCTTCTTCTTCATTCCAGGTCAGCGATTCTTCTCCGATCCAATAGTACTTTCGCTGTCTCGGATCGGTGCCCTCGATGATCGTCGGCCGCAGAATTTTTGTTCCCTGCCTTGTAACCTGCACTCCGCGAATCGGCCCTGGCGGGACGTTCACATTGAGCAACGTCCCGCGAGAGAGGCCGTCTCCCAGCACTCGACGCACAAGCTCGCACGCGAACTCGGCGGCGTGGCTGAAGTCGAAGTTTGTTCTCTGAACCAAACTCATCGCGATACCGGGCAGACCATATATTGAAGCCTCGAGCGCCCCGGCTACTGTGCCCGAGTAGGTCACATCATCGCCAAGATTCCCGCCCTTGTTGATCCCCGACACGACGATGGCCGGGAGCTCGTCTTTCAACAAGTGATTCATCGCAAGCGTGACGCAATCGGTCGGCGTTCCGTCCACCGAGTAATGCCTCTCATCGATCTTCTCGATCCGCAGTGGACGTGTGAGCGTAAGTGAGTGCGAAGCGGCGCTCATTTCATGAGCCGGCGCGACGACCAGCACTTCGCCAAGCGAATCAAGCGCCTCGGCAAGCGCGATGATTCCGGCCGAATGGATTCCGTCGTCATTAGTGACCAGTATTCTCGGCATCAGGGAAGCCATTAGCGTAAGGAGCCAGAAATGAGAAGGCCCAGGACGAAGACCCCGGACTCGGACCCGTATTACGCCCGCTCAGCGGGCTTGCGCTTTGAGGGTCCTGTGTCTTGGGTATCTTGGCCTGGGTCTGGACTTTAATCGGGACGACTGGATTCGAACCAGCGACCTCTTCCACCCCAAGGAAGCGCGCTACCAGGCTGCGCCACGTCCCGTCCACATAGAAGCTTATGCGCTCTCGCGTTCAACGGTTGATGCTAGCATCCGTGTTTAGTCGTGTCAATAAATCCTCAAGATCGCTCTTGATGATGCTCAGCACTTGTCGGGTTTGCGGCGGTGTTGAATGATCGGTGGACGGTGAAGCCGGCTCGTCAACGGGGCGGGGTTCCGAGGTTTCCAGAGCGAGTTGCTCGCCCAGCCTGGCCCTTACGGAACCCGCGCGCGATTCGTCCAGCAGCTTCTTCTTGGCGCCGGCGATGGTGAATTTCTCTTCGTAAAGTAAATCACGAATTCTCAGCACCATTTCAACGTCTTTGCGGCGGTAAACCCGCTGGCCGGCGCGATTTTTTTGCGGCGCAAGCATCGGAAACTCAGTCTCCCAGTAACGGAGCACATGTGGCTGGACCTTGATAAGGTCACACACTTCCCCGATTCTGAAGAATAGTTTTTCGGGAATTCTCGATGCGGATTCCATTGGTTATTTCCCGAGAGCGTCCGCTCCCAGGCTCACCAGCCGAAGACTCAAACCGAACGCAATGAGCGAGACGGCCTGAAGACCAGGGCGCGGTGTCCGGCGAGTTGTATCGGCTCGCCGGTGACTGGATTTCGCCCGCGCCTCGGCTTGCGATTTACCACTTCGAAGGTACCGAAGCCAACGATGTGAATGCTCTCGCCTTCCTTCAAATGGCGCTTGACGATATCAAACAACAGATCGACCAGACGAAGCGCGTCACGATTTGTCCAGCCGCCGTTACGCGGATACAGCATCTGTGCAAGATCGGCCTTTGTCATTGCCCTTACCCCTTGCTCGAACTTCTTATCGCGCGGCAGGCGTCCACCGGCCACGCGAATGATCCACGGGTCAGGGCCGAAGAACCCGCGGTGCCTATGTTATGCAAACGGGCGAGCAGTGTCAATGAAAGCCGTCAAAGACCAGTTTGACAAAGGTTTAGGTGGGCCGGGTGAAAGCAATGCTCAAAGGACGAGTCTGTTGTCGGCGTAGCAGAACAGAACGGCATTGTGGAAGTTGATGAAAACCTATGTTGGTGGCAAAGTCAGAATTAGGCAGTAGACATTGGAGTGACGTGCTTGCGGTTCGCTTTCTAGCTGGAGACGATTGCGCAATTGTTGAGGTCTGTGCACCGAGACAACTCAACAACTTGCTCCTTGCAGCTCTGCGAGATCTCCTTACGGGGTTTACTTACGAGCATGGCTGGCGAGGATTCCTTTAGCTGCATCGCGAACCCTTTGATCTACATCAGACGCGGCAGATCGCTCTATGATCGGTGATGCCAAGTCCCACGGCGCCAAGGTCAGCCAGTGAAGGGCCGACTGTCTGACTCCTGGTGAGGTGTCCGAAAGAAGAACCATTCGAAGCGGCTCCACGATTTGACTGCCGCCTAGTTGACCGAGGAATCGCATAGCTAACTCGCGCTCGTGAGCGTCTTCTGATTTCAGATAGTCTGTGAGAACTGGAACTGCCGCTTCACCGTAACCCCGCACCTCATCCAATTCTTCATTGGAAGGTAGACTTCTGGTCCAAACCTTAAGGCCGTCGACTTCGTGATGCCCCCGCGAATTGATATCTCGAATAATGGTCGAAACCCTCTTGCGCGGCAAAGCTTCCGAGGTGGGATGAGTCATCTGCCTTTCTTGCGCGCTCGAGGCGACCACTACTGCGAAGAGCACCAGCAGGATAACTAGGCGCACAGAACCCAAAACTGTTTTCTTTCCGAAGCCTTCCAAAAACATACATCCTCCCCTTCTAGTTTATGGATCCTTCGTGATTTACGATTGGGCACTCGCTTGAAGATAATCGTCTGTGTCTTCCGCTTCTGCTGACGGGGCGAGTTCGCGTTCGAAACGCACGCCTACCTCGAAGATCTCGCTGAACCACGCCGACTTGCGTTCGGCTGACCATATTTCCAGCTCGCATTCACCGGCGCTCGACGCAAAGAACGTAACGATTCCGTCTTCAATCCCGCATCGCGCATTGCTTATTACCTGTCGATGAGAGCGATCGAGCCCATCCGCAATCTGCAGTATCGACGCGAGACGCAGCACACGAACTCGGTGGTTTCTATCGAGCGCGAAATAGTCCTCGTGTTCGCGCTTCGAACGGCGATCGCTTCCCTTCCTCGGCAGCGAGCCCCGATGATAACGCACCAACGTCGCCATCATCGCTATCTCATCACCGGTGAATCCCGGCATCTCCGAGTTCTTTATAAGGTACAACGCATGACGATGATGATTGTTGTGGGCTATGTGATAGCCGATGTCGTGAAGGATTGAAGCGTATTGCAACAGCTTGCGGTCCTGGTCATTCAGCCGGTGCAGTTCCCTGGTGTCGTCAAAAATTCGGGTCGCCAGCCGCACAACGTGATGAGAATGAGCTACGTCGTAATCGTAGCGCCGCGCCACCGACAACACCGATCGAGCGCGAACATCCAGCTTCGAATCATCCGTCAGCGGATGCAACAAGGCGTCTTCACCGGCTGAAACAGAGAGGGCCGGCACGGGCGCAAGCCGGTAAACCTCGTTCATTTCGCGCTGCCTCAGGTAATTGAGGATCACACCTTCTCGCAACGACCAGTCGCAACTGGTGATCTCCGCAGCTCGCAGTTCGGAGAGAATGCACTGCAAGAGCAGTCCTCCCGCTACGATGATATCGGCCCGCCCTTTCTCTATTCCGGGAACACGACGCCGTTCTCGCACCGGCATTCGGATAAGCTTGCGATTCAACCAGTCGATCTGGTCCAGGGTTACGGTGTGACTGAAGGATTCAAAGTCGGACGCAGCCTGGCTGCTGTAAGCATCGTCAGCCTGCACCGCGGCATTGACCATGTTCAGAATTGTCCCCGACGTTCCGATAACGAAATCGTACCCGACACGCTTGATCTCCCAGGCCGCGCGCGTGAAATCCGATCTGATGTTCGCTATCAGCCGCTCGCGCTCTTCAGTCGAGATCGGATCGGTAGTAATAAACTTCTCGGCCAGCCGCACGGCGCCGACTCGCAGAGAAAACAGCAACTCCGGCTCGCGGCCTCCGGTTATGATGAACTCGGTGGAGCCGCCGCCGATGTCGACGATCAACGCCCGGCGATTGTTGAAGTCGGTCACTTCGGAGACGGCCATCGCTATCAATCGAGCCTCTTCGACTCCGGGCAAAACCTGAACTTCGAGTCCGACTTCCTTGCGGACCTGTTCGATGAACGAATCGGAGTTACGGGATTCGCGAACGGCGGAAGTCGCCGTGGTTATGATCGGATCTGCGCCGTTGTGCTCCGCCATTTTCTTGAATCGGCGCAGGGTGGTGATGGCGCGGTCGATGGTCTCCTTAGACAAGCGATGCTCGCGCAGAGTGCCTGCGCCAAGCCTGACCATCTCCTTCTCACGATCGATGATCTCGGGATGCTGGCCCTTCACCGCGCGCACGATCACGAGGTGAATTGAATTTGAACCGATATCAATTGCGGCAAGCTTCATATGGTGTTGCGACATGTAGGGGCGTCCCTCCGTGGGCGCCCCTCCTTCTGAATGAAAAGAGATCACGATTGAGGGGCCCACGGAGGGACGCCCCTACATGTCATTTCCCTACAGGTCACTTCTCGCCGAGCTTCGTCCTGGTAATTCCGATGCTATAGTCCAACCAGCCTCTTTCGTTAGTATTCTTGCAGCGCCCGCGCAGTATCTCAAGCGCCTTCAGCCGAGCCTCGAGCGATTTTCGATTAGTCGGCTCCGCCGCCAAAGCGATATCGGTAAGATGCAGCGCCCCGATCGCGTCACCTGACTGAGTGCGCTCGAGCGCAAGAGCCGCAATTGCATCCGGCCCCCCGGCGAGCTTGACGACATCGGGATAAACAGAACTCGCCGGCCTGTCGTACATCGTAGCCGGGTTCAAATCGAACCATCCAACGTAGCCTTCGTAGATCCCGCGGATCGACCAGATCAAGTTGCCGTAGCTCTCTCCTACTTCGAGCGCGGCAGGCAGTTTGATCTCACGCATCAGGGTGTAAACGTCTTTACCGGCGTTCATTCCTTTAACCGTTTCATCGTGAACGTACTGAATCGCATCGCGGTAGCGCGTCAGCCGGCGCGCGATCTCTTCGTTTCCGCGAATCGGCAATCCGTGGCTCGGAAGAACGATCTCCGGCTTTAGCGCCATAACCTTGTTGAGCGAGTTGACGTAATCCAGCGCCCACCGCGGCTCGGTGCCTCGCAGGGTGTAGATGTTCGGAAAGGATTCGTAATAAACATCGCCGGTGAAAACCGCTTTGTACTTTGGCACCCATACCATCAGGTGATCGTAGGTCTCGCTCGGCGCGTGATAGATCTCGAACTTCGTTCCACCAAGAGTGAACTCATACTTCTCATCGAAGAGAATGGTTGGCTCGATCTTGCCGCCGTAATTGCCCGCCCACGCGCCGGGCTCGGGCACGTTCAAGCCAAACTGAGCCGCGTTGCGCTTGCCGTAGAAGCCCGCCAGTCGGGTCATATAGTTAACAAACTCGACGTGATTCTTCTGCGCGATAATCTGCGTGCCGGCTTCTTTCCACAACGGAACGCCGCCTGCGTGATCACCATGAGCGTGAGTGAGAATAATGTACTTGATCGAAGCTTTGTTCTCGGCCGTAAGCAACTGATGATGCCTGCGGGCATGCATGGCAATCGACGTATCGATTATCACGTTTCCCTCAGGGGTCGTCAGCATGAAAGTATTGCCGAAGCCCTGAACCATACTGATTGCTTCGTTCACCTTGATGACCTTGTCGCCGACGCGCATCAAATCGGCCGGTTTCTCGGCAACCAACCCTTGTTGACCGCGAGCGATCGCGACATTGGCCGCAATCAATAAGAAAATCAGTCGGCATAACCGGTGGGCTGAAGGGCGCATATGCTTCTCCTCTACTCTTGAATGGAGCTCGGGTGAATTGCTCGTGACTGTTTATCGCACAGGTGAGGTTGTGTCAATCGCGCGCGCATCAGATTTGATGAAACACCTGTAAGGGCGTCCCTCCGTGGGCGCCCCTCTATGGCAGGAAATTGAACCCGGAAAGAGGGGCGCCCACGGAGTGACGCCCTTACAGGTCCATCACATCGAGTGTGACTGAGTACTGGCTTGCAAGGATATGCGCTACTTCGTAACATGACTTGGACTCGAACAACGTCTTGGAGATAAACGCTATGGGAACGCCATCAGGCAGGCTCTCTGCCGAGGACATTATCTCCGCTGTTGCCGAATTGAGCCTGCGAGAAATCGAAGAAGTTTTTGAGCATGTGCTGGCGCTTCAGGCTGAGCGTAAGGCGTCCCACTTGCCAACGGCGGAGTCTGAATTGCTAGTTCGAGTAAATGCAGGTCTGCCCACTGACCTGGTTGAACGACTGGCGACTCTCCGTACGAAGCGCGAAAACGGAACAATCACCGATACGGAATACGAGGAACTAACCCGGCTCGGTGATCAAGCAGAGGAACTTCACGCTGATCGTCTGGGTGCATTGGTCGAGCTTGCTAAACTACGAGGCGTTAGTTTGCCCGTGCTGCTGGATCAACTCGGCATAAATTTCCCTGACAATGTTTAACAAGACTATCCCCGCCGATCTGCGCCGCTTGGTAGCTGATCGCGGCAGGCATTCCTGCGAATACTGCCGGACTCGGGCTCGCTACTCGCCAGATTCTCTTACCATCGATCACATCAAAACCAATTAGCCTTAACGGGCCGACCGTCGCCGATAATCTGGCGCTCTCCTGCTACGGTTGCAACCAGCACAAAGCAGCCCGAACCACAGCTCCCGATCCAGTGACCGGCTCGCTCGTGCCGCTGTTTCATCCACGTACCCAGTCATGGGATGAGAACTTCACCTGGAGCGATGACTTCACTCTCATACTTAGCTTAACACCGACTGGACGCGCAACAATCCGCGCTCTACACCTCAATCGTGTTGGCTTGGTGAACGCCCGTCGCGTGCTTCACGCCATCGGCGAACACCCAGCGATCCCAATCCAGAATCCTAAGGACGCTTGCGTTGGTCAGTATCCGCCTCGATCGGTTTTCTTAGTGTCCGTGCGAATCCGTCAAATCCGCGTCATCCGTCGTCTATTCTTGATCCATGCATAGACCACGGATAACGCGGATTTGACGGGTTCACACAGATTGCTACCTCACAAACCAGTATCGAGTTAAAGGGCTGACTGTTTATCGCACAGCATGTCAAACGGCATCAAAATCGGATAGGACAGTACGCGAAACCCCCTGTGCTATAATCGCGCCGCCACGGCAAATCGATCTGGCGCACGACAACGATGGAAGATCTTTATGAGGCAGAATTACAACACGTCACCAAGCGCTTCGGCGAAGTAAGCGCTGTCGATGCGGTTTCGCTCTCAGTGCTGAAAGGCGAGTTCCTCACCTTGCTTGGCCCGTCAGGCTGCGGCAAGACAACGCTGTTGAGAATGCTCGCCGGGTTCGAAGTTCCCGACGCCGGGCGGGTTTTGCTCGGCGGCCGGGATGTAACCGAAGTTCCAGCTTATCGGCGCGACGTCACCACGGTGTTCCAGCACTACGCGCTCTTCCCGCACATGAACGTCTTCGAGAACGTAGCCTTCGGGCTCGAACGAAGACGCCTTTCCCGCGAACAAATCGCGAGCCGAGTTGCCCGCGCTCTCGAGATGGTGCGTATGAGCAAGCTCGAGCTTCGCCAACCGGGCGAGTTGTCCGGCGGCCAGCAACAGAGAGTCGCGCTGGCGCGCGCTCTTGTGCTCGAGCCCAGGGTCCTCTTGCTCGACGAGCCGCTGGCGGCACTCGATTTGAAACTCAGAAAAGAAATGCAGCTCGAGCTTAAGGATCTGCAACGACGCCTGGGGATCAGCTTCATCTACGTGACGCACGATCAGGAAGAAGCTCTCACGATGAGCGACCGCATCGCCGTGATGAACGCCGGGCACATCGAGCAGCTCGGGCGCGCGGAAGAAATTTACGAGCGGCCCGCGACCGAATTCGTGGCCGGCTTTATCGGAGTGTCAAACATACTGGAAGGCCGCGTCGAATCGATCGAAGAGGAACGGTCAATCATCGACATCGGCGGATCGCGCATTCTTGTGAACATTGGAGCAAACGCCGTCGCGCTTAAACGCGGCCAGAGCATCCGCCTGCTGGTGCGACCGGAGAAAATCACGATCTCTTCAGAAGCTTCCGAGCAAGGACTCGCCGCAAGGATCGAAGCTGCGGTTTACCTGGGCGAGAGCACTCAATGGAGAATGTCGCTCGATAGCGGGCAAACGCTTACCGTGCTTGGTCAGAACATCCAGCCCTTTGATTCAGCGAGCAGCCGGGTTGGCGAAAAGGTTTTTGTGAGTTGGGCTCCTGAGAGCGCAGTGATATTGCCCGGGAGCGCAGACCTGGGAGCGCAGTGATATTGCCGGGAGCGCAGGCATCCCTGGGAGCGCAGGCATCCTGCCTGCCTGAGTGCAAAGCTCGCGAGCCAGGCAGGCAGGATGCCTGCGCTCCCAGGTCGCAGAGTCGCAATGTCAGAATCCACCGGGACCGAACAGAAACTTGAAACGCCGGCGCGGCCTATGGGCATTGAGCCGGGGGCGCTTCTCGTCATCCTGGCCGCGGTCGTTTTTGTGGCCGCAAGGTTATGGCATCTGACCTCCTATGGACTCTTCGGGGACGAAGTCTTCACGCTATGGACCTCGGCTCAAAGCTGGTCGAAGGTCCTCTCGTCGGTGATTGAAGATGTGGTGCACCCGCCGCTCTTCTATGTCTTGCTCAAGCTATGGATCGAGATCGGCGGACAATCCCTTTTGTGGATCAAGCTCCTGCCGGTTTTGTTGTCGATCGTTTCGATCATCCCGTTCCTGCTTCTTTGCCGCGAGTTGAAGATCAACCTGTTGGCGACGGGGCTCGCGCTCTGGATGATGGCAGTGAACAACTTTCTAATCAGCCACGCTCAAGAGCCCAGAATGTACAGCCTTCTTCTGCTGTTGGTCCTATTTTCCCTGTGGCTTTTCGTAAAGCTTCAGCGCCGCGATTCACACTCAACGAGAACTCTCTTCGCGATCGGCGGTGTCAACCTTCTCCTGGTGTTCACGCATTACTTTGGATGGGTCATCGTCGCTCTCGAACTCTTATTCCTTTTGGTCTGGAGACGCGAGCTGGCGCGCTCGTTTGCGATCACCACTGCCGCGATCGCAATTTGTTTCAGCCCGTGGGCGTACCTCGTAACGACGGCGGCGCGAAAGAACCCCAGCCGCGCGACGTTCTTTTGGAATCGGCCTCCGCCGTTGTCGGAGATGGTCGGGTATTACGCGAATCTTAACGGGCCTCTTAGCTATCGTTGGAAGGTGTTCGGAACGGCGGTAGTCTTGATCGTGTTTCTCGCGCCGATCATCGTGAAGTGCGTACGAATGATGAAGGCTCGCCAGGCGAAAGATGAGCCGAGTCGCTTCTGGTTCCTGATGCTGTTTGCGTTCGCGCCCGTCGTGCTCGGCTTCGTCGCGAGCCACGCATTGCCTCAATCAATCTGGGCCCTGCGATATCTCATCATCGCGGCGCCGGCTTACTTGTTGGTAGTCGCCCTCGCGGCAGCCGATCTTCGGCGCGCCGGCGTTCGCATCGTCTTCGTAATATTGATTGCCGGATGGGCAACGCTCAGCGGGTTCGCTGAGATCATCGATCGAGATCGCATCTCGTGGGAGCCGCTTGTGAATCGCATGATCCAAGCCGAAAGCTATCAGTCCAATCAACCCGAGGGTGATCGATTGCAGCCGGTAACCGTTTACGCGGCAGATCCCAATATCGGCAACACTATTCGCTATTATCTGGACAAGGCCGGGGAAAGCCGCATTCTAGTGGACACGGTCGATACTTTGAATTCACCGCCCGGAGAACATTCGTGGGTAGCATTGATCCGGTATCAACACGAGACTCAGCCTCCGCTTCAGGACTCACTGACTGAAGCAGGATACCGAGTCGGCGACGTTATAGAGGCAAGCACTGCAAGCCATAGCGCGCTGCTGATTCCCGTTTGGAAGCCGGCGGCAAGCAACAACTCCTTTACAAACCAGGAGCGCTGAATGAAGAAACGGAGGAACGGCATATTGCTTCTTAGCCCGGCGCTGCTGTGGCTTCTCCTGTTCATTGTAGCGCCGCTGGCAATTGTCGTGATCGTCAGCATTGCGACTCGCGGTCCGTATGGCCGGACGGTTTATGAATTCACGCCTTCGAACTTCCTTCGCGCATTCGACCCTTTGTATTTGCGGGCTTATTGGAGGACCGCGTGGATCGCGACGACAACCACATTGCTCTGCGCGGTCGTGAGCTATCCGGTCGCCTACTACCTTGCCTTGCGCGCGCCGGAGCGTTGGAAGCGCCCGCTTCTTGTGCTCACGGTCATCCCGTTTTGGACCAGCTTCCTGATTCGAACTTATGCGTGGATCCTGCTGTTGAGAAGCGAAGGCGTCATCAATTCAGCGCTGATGGGCACGGGGTTGATTGGCGCTCCGCTCAAGCTGCTGTATTCCGACTTCGCGGTGCTGGTTGGCCAGGTCTACGGCGAACTGCCTTTCATGATATTACCGATTTATGTCGCTCTCGATCGATTAGACATTCGATTGCTGGAAGCGGCTCAGGATTTGGGAGCCAATCGGTTCTGGACCTTTGTAAAAATTACTCTGCCACTGTCGCGTCCCGGGCTGATCGCGGGAATCGCGCTTGTATTCATCCCGTCGCTGGGTGCGTTCATCACGCCTGATCTACTTGGCGGCGCGAAGTCGGTGATGATCGGCAATCTGATACAGAATCAATTCGCGCAGCTAAACCAACCGTTCGGCTCTGCGCTGTCATTAATACTGACGATTGCTGTGCTGCTGCTTCTTGCGATTGCATTCAAGACAGGACTCAGATCCAGTGAGCTTGCTTGAACTTGCTTTTGAATGCGCCGTCGCTGGAAATCCGGTCGTTAGGTCAGAGTGCGTTGCTCGATGACGTTTGCATTGTGCCTCGGCGCCCTCTGCGGTTCATTCCCAGGACTGATCAAGAAAACCGCAGAGGACGCCGAGGACGCCGAGGCTCTTTGCCGACAGCACGCTAATGCCCCGCTATCTGGAAATCCCGATCTGTTGTTCCCTTCCTGCGCGCGGCGTATGATTCATAGCAGATGAGCACAGTTCCTCTACAGGAAGAGTATCTCATTCCAGGGCACAACGGACTGGAGACCTCGGTGATCCTCTCTGAGAGCGCACCCTTCTGTAAAAGGAGATTCATGGAGCGAGAGACAGTTAAAGATGTACTGCGCCGCTTCAATGATGGCGGCGTTCGATATTGCCTGGTCGGCGGGCTCGCGCTAGCTCACCACAGCGTTCCGCGTCTCACTCAGGACGTCGACATAATGGTCTTACCCGAGGACTTGCCGTTGGTGCAGCGACTGCTCAAGGGACATGAGTTGCGTGGAACGGCGGTCGTGATGGTCTTTCAGATTGGCGATACACGAATCGATATCATTTCGGCCGATCTCCGCGCAAAGCGAGCGGCGGTGCTCGGTGCGATCGATGATGTACTCGACGACTTGTTGGTCAAAGTCTCGGGGCTGCGAGATCTGATCCTGCTAAAGATGTGGGCGATCCCAGACAGGCCTGAGATGAGTAAGCGCATGCAGGATGAAACGGACGTTGTCAGACTTATCGAATTCAACCCCCAGAAAGTCTCCGCTGAAGACATCGCATATATCTGTCGAAACCTTCAGTTGCTGGCTTACACTGCGGAAGATGCAAAGAAATACCGAACGCAGATCGAGTGGCTCAATAGCGTATTGGAAAAACTGGGATTATCCGATCGCAAGTATGATCTGAACTAAACGTTGTCCCGCCTGCATCGATACAATATCACCAACACCCTTGAACCTCGATCTGGAGTTTGCTCCGCGCATCCCTCATCTCGTAATCTTACGGCCTCGCGATGAATCAGACAGGGGCTCACAGATGATCTATCACTTCATTTCAGCGTTCGGGCTTGTAGTGTTTGCAGCAATCGCCTGGCTGCTTTCCGACAACCGGCGCAAAGTAGCGTGGAAGACTATAGGCTACGGGTTACTGCTTCAGCTCGCGATTGGACTGATGATCTTTCGCTTGCCTGTTTCGCACCGAGTGCTTTTGTGGATCAACGGCGCGGTGCTCGCGCTGCTTGATGCGACCAAGAGCGGCACTCAGTTCCTGTTCGGACCGCTTGCCGCAAGTCCCGGAGAGCCGGGCTCGATCGGGTTCATTCTGTTGTTTCAGGTCTTGCCGGTCGCGATTTTCTTTTCAGCGTTGACCTCTGTTCTGTATTACCTGCGAGTGCTTCAATGGCTTGTTCGAGGATTCGCGTGGCTCTTCTATCGAACGCTGAAAATCAGCGGCGCTGAGTCACTCTGTGGTGCAGCTAACATCTTTCTCGGAGTCGAATCCGCGCTGGTGATCCGGCCTTACCTCGATAAGATGACTCGATCCGAGTTGTTGACCGTGTTGACTACCGGTATGGCGACGGTCGCGTCGAGCACGCTCGGAATCTACGTCGTAGTGCTCATCGGAGTGTTCCCGCAGATCGCCGGGCATTTGATATCGGCTTCAGTATTGGCGATCCCCGCGGCCGTCGTAGTAGCAAAGCTCCTGGTTCCCGAAACCGAAACGCCCGAGACGCGAGAGAGCGTCCCTCGCGAGGACGACTCCTCACGCCCGCGCAATCTGATGAGCGCGATCATCGAAGGAGCGATGGACGGATTGAAACTGGCGGCGGGCATCTCTGCTCTGTTGATTGCCGTGTTGGGTCTCGTAGCGCTTGGCGACAAAGTTCTCGCGCTGTTCAGTTCGTGGTTTGGCATCGCCGAGCCGGTAACCTTTGTGAAGCTTCTTACATGGCTGTTCTACCCGTTTGCTTTTCTGCTCGGGCTGCAATCGAGTGATATTCCGACCGCGGCTCGCTTGTTAGGCGAGCGAGTGATCCTGACTGAAGTTGTTTCTTATGGAGACCTCGCGCAACTGGTCTCGAGCGGACAAATGGCCAATCCTCGATCGGTCGTGATCTTGAGCTACGCGCTTTGTGGTTTCGCGCACGTAGCATCCATAGCGATCTTCGTAGGCGGCACGACCGCGCTGGCACCGAAGCGCCGCGACGATCTCGCAAGCCTCGGTTGGCGAGCGCTTCTGGCGGCGACGCTTGCGACGTTGATGACCGGTTGTGTCGCCGGGATCTTCAGCACTGGCGAGGGCGTGACGTTAATAAAATAATCGCAATTAACTCGGACCTTTGCGTGCTTTGCGGTTCTTTGCGTCTTTTCGTTGAGAATTTCTTTACTTAAAGACGCAAAGGTCCGCAAAGCACGCAACCTCAAGGCTCGGGACGCTGGGCGTCGTGAATCCACTAGTCACCGCGCCCTCGTAACCAACCTCGTAATCAAACACCGACAAAGGAGAACCGTTATGCCAATCTATGTGACACTTCTTAAGAACACAGCTCAGGGCGCCAGGGAGATCAAAGATTTTGGAGCCGCCGTCGAGGAAGCAGCCGGATGGATCACCAGTGACGGCGGCAAAGTGCTCGGCGCTTATGCGCTTCAGGGCAACTATGACTTTCTTTGGATCACCGAGTATCCGGACACAAAGGGAATCGGAAAGTCTTTGCTATCGGCCGCCGCGCGAGGACTGGTAGTCACCGAAACTTTGGAAGCGCTCCCAATCGATCAGTTCGTAGCGCTCTTGAACTCGCCGGGCATGAAGGAACGCTTCGGCCAGATCAAATAGATTTAAGACGCTTGCGTGCTTTGCGGTCCTTTGCGTCTTTGCGTTGAGAATTCTCGTTTCGGACTTGAGAATTCCCTCCCACGGCCTTGTCGCCTCGCTTCGACCGATGCAACACTAGCGTCGATGCGCGCAGTGGTGCAGAGAGTTACTGAAGCCCGCCTCGATGTAGCCGGTCAAACGGTCGGCGAGATCGGCGCGGGCTTGCTCGTCCTGTTGGGAGTTGCGCGCGACGACACCGCCGACGACGCGCAGTACCTCGTCGAGAAGATCACCAACCTACGCATCTTCCACGACACCGAAGGCAAGATGAACCGCTCGTTATTGGACATAAACGGTTCAATGCTTGTCGTCTCGCAATTCACTCTCTTGGGCGATGTGCGCCGTGGAAGACGTCCTTCATATTCCGACGCCGCGGAACCCGAGAAGGCAAATACTCTCTATGAAGACTTCGTGAAGCGCGCCTCATTGGTCGTTCATGTCGAGACCGGTGTCTTTCAGGCGATGATGAAGGTGAGTCTCGTCAACGACGGCCCGGTGACCATTCTCTTGGATAGCAGAAAAACGTTCTAGCAGTCCTCAGCGTCCTCGGCGTCCTCTGCGGTTCTCTTGTCGGCGTTGAAAATCAAACCGCAGAGGACGCTGAGATGCAATGCGATTGCGAGCCCGCAAGAATTGAACTGCTAAAGCTCTCCGTCTGGTGTAAAATTTCGCCCCATGAAACCGAAAGAACTCACCATACGCGGCCTGATTCTTGGCTCGCTCATTACGACGATCTTCACTGCGGCAAACATCTATCTGGGTCTCAAGGTCGGCCTGACCTTCGCCTCGTCGATCCCCGCCGCGGTGATCTCGATGGCCATCCTCAGCGTCGTAAAGGACTCGTCGATTCTCGAAAACAACATCGTCCAGACCGTAGCCTCCGCGGCCGGCACTCTCTCGGCCATCATCTTTGTGCTGCCCGGTCTGGTGATCGTCGGATGGTGGACGGAGTTTCCCTTCTGGCAATCGTTTCTGATCTGCGTGAGCGGAGGCGTGCTGGGGGTGCTGTTCACGATCCCGCTCCGCCGAGCTTTGGTGACTAACTCGGACCTTCCTTACCCCGAAGGCGTCGCCGCAGCCGAGGTGCTGAAAGTTGGTTCAGGCACCCGAGGCGAAACCAAAGACGACACCGGCGAAGCGAGAGAAGGACTCGTAGCGGTGGTCTTCGGTTCCGTCGCCTCGGCGGGGCTTGCGATCGTGACTGCCACGCGCATCGCAGCCGGACAAGTCGGAGGATTCTTTCGCGTAGGAGCGATGGCCTCGACCGGTTACGACATTGCGTGGTCGCTCGCGCTCGTAGGCGCGGGACACCTTGTAGGATTGTCGGTCGGAATGGCAATGCTGACCGGGCTTGCAATCGCCTGGGTCGTAGCGGTGCCCATCCTGACGTCGATGCAGCCGGACACAAGCGGCCTGGGGCTGGCGGCGCACACCTTAACAGTCTGGCGGACTCAAGTCCGGTTCATCGGCGCCGGAGCAATCGCCGTAGCAGCGATCTACACGTTGGCTAAACTAGCGAAGCCCGTCGTCGGCGGTTTAGTGAGCACACTCGCCGCTTCCAAATCTCAGGTCGCGGGCGACGACAGCGACCGCGATCTTTCGCCTCCATGGATTCTCGCTCTGACCGCCCTGTGCCTGATCATCTCCGCGTGGCTGGCTTTCACATTCGCCCGTTCGACGGTGCTCGGCTCGAGCGCGCTGAAGCTCACGCTGATAGCTGTGCCGTTCGTGCTGGTCGCGGGATTTCTGATCGCTGGAATCTGCGGCTACATGGCCGGCTTGATCGGCGCCTCGAACAGCCCGATCTCAGGTGTAGGCATCCTGTCGATCGTGCTGTGCGCTTCGACGCTCATCCTTGCCGTGTCGCCGACGCCGGAGACTCGGCCCGCGCTCGTCGCCTTCGCGCTGTTTGTGACTGCGATCGTGTTCGCGTGCGCGACTATTTCTAACGACAACCTGCAGGATCTGAAGACCGGTCAGCTTGTAGGCGCGTCGCCGATGCGCCAACAGATCGCGCTGATTGTAGGCGTAGCGGCCGGCGCTTCGGTGATCCCGTGGGTGCTCAACCTGCTGACGAAGGCTTATGGCTTCGCCGGCGCCGCTAACGTCGGAGTAGTCGCGCCGAATCCGCTGCCCGCGCCACAAGCGACGCTCATCTCGAGCCTTGCGCAGGGAGTGATTGGCGGCAACCTCGAATGGAAGATGATCGGCATAGGAGCGTTGGTTGGCGTGGGCCTGATTCTGCTGGACACGACTCTGGGCGCAATGAAGAAGATGCGCATACCGCCGCTAGCCGTAGGCATAGGAATCTATCTTCCGATGTCTGCGACTTTTGCCGTAGTCATAGGCGCGGTGATTGGCCACTGGTACGACAAGCGCGCCCGTTTGGCGGCTAACCCTGAACGAGCCGAACGATTGGGAACCCTCGTGGCGTCGGGCTTGATAGTAGGTGAGAGCCTGTGGGGAGTAATCAACGCGGGCCTGATCGTCAGCATGTCGAATGACGCGCCGATCGGACTCGTACCCGAGAGCTTTGCGCTCGCGCCGTGGCTGGGCGTGCTCGGGTTCGCAGGCGCGCTGGTGTTGTTGTACGGATGGATGCTTCGCCGTTCGGCAGTAGCCCGGTAGGCTGCGCACCACTGGCGTTGGGAACTCGATCAACGGCGTGCTTCCAGCTATGAAAACTTTTTTTTGCGTAGCCCAGGCGTTCACGCCTGGGTCACAGAGTCGGATCAACCTCATAGCTCCGTTCACGGGGCTTTCCTCGGCTTTAGCGGTAAAGGCGTCGGCTGAGAGGATCAACGAATTGCCTGAAGGTCGGGCGAGCCCGGTGAACCGGGCTGAAAACGCGACGGCACCAGTTCCCAGGCGTGAACGCCTGGGCTACGGAAAAATCATCTCCACACACTGACCCATGGTCAAACTCACTTGCTCAGAGAGTTGGCGAAAGAGGATCAAGACTCCCGAACCGGCAAGAACGTCACACGTCCAGACGAAGAACGTATCAAAATCGTGTTGTCCTCTGATTAGCTCGTGAGAGGTGAAAACTCCGGAGGACAAGTTCAACGCTGCGCTCGTTCTGCAACACACACCTTTGACTTTCTGTGACAAACAACTGGTCAGCACAAATCCGGACAATCATCTTCTGGCTCACAATCTGTTCAAGAGCGCTTTTGAAGCCGGCTACAAAGAGACAGTCTGCATCTCATCTCAGGCGATAAAGAAGTACCTTGACAATGGTATACTAAGCTTTAGGTTGCGCTTTCGCGAAGCAGAAGCACGACGCATAGTGGGCGAACCAAAAAGTTGTCCCGATTTCGTTTGGTCTTCCAGATCTGCGGCCATCTTGTTTCTCCTGCGTCGGAAGCGAGATCTTTTGCGCTGAAACGGTCTACGACGAAATTGTCCTATCCGACGGATTTGACTCGGAGGAATAGTAAGATGAATGCGGGAATTCTATCTATCAACAGTTGGTCTGTTCGGAGACTTGTCTTTTGTTGCCGCGATAATTGACGATGGCTACTATTCGGTCTTTCAAATGCTCCAACCATTCCCTATCGCTCTTGAAGATGAGCTAAGTGCGGAACCGTTCTGGTGGAGAGCGGCGAGGGAGTTGAACCCTGCGGCAACACGCCCAATACACCACGACCCGCGATTGACACGAACTGCAAAACAGCACAATCTTTAGCCATGCAAGATGAGCATAAACCCGTTGATCTTGACCGCGTAACGCGCATGCTCCGCGACCAGTTACCATCCCTGGCTCAAAAATATCACGTGAAATCCTTAGGTGTTTTCGGTTCATATGTCCGCCGTCAACAATCCCCGCAAAGCGACCTGGACCTGTTGGTGGTCTTTGATGAGCCACCCGGCCTCTTGAAATTCATCGAGCTTGAGAATTTTCTGACTGATCTGTTGGGCATCCGAGTAGATCTTGTTATGAAAGACTCTCTAAAGCCTATGATTGGGAAGCAGATCCTCTCTGAGGTAGTGCAAGTATGAGTGCAGGGCGCACGCATATCGATTATCTCGCAGACATTCTTGAGGGCAATAAGGAAAGTGACGGAGTTCATTCATGGAATGACCTTCGAAGAGTTTTCAAGAGATGACAAAACTGTGTTCGCGGTCACCCGAGGACTGGAGATTGTCGCAGAGGCCACAAAACGAATCCCTTCTTCCATGCGTGAGCTCCATCCTGAAGTGCCATGGCGCGAGATGGCAGGGATGCGCGACAAGCTGACTCACGATTATTTCGGAGTTGACTTGATAGTGCTATGGAAAACGGCCACAGAGGACCTACCAAATCTGGAGCACGCAATCAGTCAGATAGTGACTGAGAATACGCCTGACAGATCAGAGTGATTGCCATCGTTGGGGCGTCCATACTTTGCGTTCCCCAAGCGATTGCGCGCACGAGTCTAATCAATTTCGAGGTTCAGCGATGACAAATTCAAATCGAACAGTACTTGTAACGGGCGGGTCGGGGTTCGTGGGGGCTCATTGCATCCTGCAACTCATGGAAAAAGGCTACAGGGTGAGGACCACGGTTCGCTCATTGGGCAAGAAAAATGAAGTCATTGAAATGCTCAAGAACGGTGGAGCCCAGGCGGTGGAGGAGCTCTCCTTCATCGAAGCAGATCTATCAAGCGACTCAAATTGGAACGAAGCCGTCAAGAACTGCGATTACGTTTTGCACGTGGCTTCGCCGATAGCTTTAGGTACTCCAAAAGATGAAAACGAAATGATCGTGCCCGCGGTGGAAGGAACCCTGCGCGTGCTGAGAGCTTCCAGGAATGCGGGAGTCAAACGCGTGGTTATTACCTCTTCTTTTGCGGCGGTGGGCTATAGCCACAAAGATCCCGACACTCTGATTACCGAAGAAGAATGGACCGACCCGAACGACAAAACTCTTTCAGCATATTTGAAATCCAAGACCCTCGCAGAAAAAGCCGCGTGGGATTTCATAAACAAAGAAGGCGGAGACTTGGAACTCTCGGTTGTGAATCCGGTCGGCATCTTTGGGCCGTTGCTTGGGCCGGGCTTATCAGGCGGCCACGAGATTCTGAAGCGATTGCTGGACGGGTCGATGAAGGCCATCCCTAAGATCAGTTTTGGGATAGTGGACGTCCGCGATGTGGCCGATTTACATATCCGCGCGATGACCAGTCCGGAAGCTAAGGGCCAACGGTTCTTAGCGCTGGCAGGTGGGGTCTTATCACTGCACGATATGGCTTTGATGTTGAAGAACAAGTTGGGCGCTGAAGCAAGCAACGTTACAACTAAAACGTTACCCGACTGGCTGGTTCGTGTAGCCGCCTTGTTCAATCCTCTTGCTAAGAGCATCGTCTCTCAATTGGGCAGAGTTAAAAACGCAAGTAATGAAAAAGCCAAAAGGCTATTGGGTTGGACCCCACGCACCAACGAGGAAGCCATCATGTCGGCGGTTGAAAGCATGTCGAGATTTGGGCTGATCAAGAAGTCTACGGGCTCTTAGCAGTCCTCGGCGTCCTCCGCGTCCTCTGCGGTTTTATGGGAATCAAACCGCAGAGGACGCAGAGGACGCGGAGGTGACAAGCCAGGCGCTAGCTTTCCGGATCTACCAATCGGCAAATGAATCCCCAGCCGCCGCCGAGTTCACTCACCGCAAGCACCAACTCATTGCTTCCCTTCCTCAACTGAACGTAAACCGCGTCGTTCTCAGGATTCACAATTCCAAGGAATGCGGGGTCACGGAAATTCTGCGCGCTGCGGCCGCGATAGAGAATCCTGCCGTTGAGGAAGACGCTCACGTCATCGCTGTAGCCGATGTAGAGCTTCTTAACCTGATCGCGATCGGAGACGATCGTGGTTTTGGCGTACACGACCTTGGCGCCCGGTTGCGGTTCAAGCCGCTTGGCGAAGTCGTTGGCAAACGTGACTCTCAGATGCGGGGCTTCTCGATAGCGGTAGACGACGACAAAGCCGGGTGCTTCGGCTTCTACCTCTTGCCACTTTATCGAGTCACGCTCAGAAGCCGACAGCGGACGCTCGAGATTGCGCGCGAGCGCATCGTAAGACGGCGACAGGCTCCACTTGATCAGAGTGTCGGGGGGCATCGGAGGATTGTGGCGCTCCCAGGGAGCCGCGGGCGTTTCGCGAAACTCGAAGTTTGTGTAATAAGTCGCACCGGTCAACACATAAAGCGCGATGAGTCCTTTCTGAACGCCGCTCTTCAAGTCGTTCATCACGAGCGCGGGCTTATCCATGTCCTTGACGTACCACTTCGCCTGGGCGCCCGCGACTTCGAGGCGCATGTGAAACCACGCATCTCTTGGGATATCGACGGCGGCGGTGAAGCCCGGCCCGTTGTAGATCTGCCAATTGGCGCCGGTGTTGAGCACGGGCGTGTACTGCATCGCATCCGGTGCTCCCGACTTGTGCTGGCGAAGATAGACCCTTTCGCCGTTCGCGCCCTCGTCCGCGAGTCGAAAGTCTATGCCGAAGAACCCGCGATTGGCGGGGGTCGCTACATCGACGTCGATGACGCCGTCGCGCATCTCGAGGTCTTTCAATATGGCAGCGCCTCCGTCGAGATATAGGCACTTGCGCCCCTGGTATTCGGTTGGCTTGGCTTGCCCTTCCAATTGCCAGCGCGGAGAGTCCGGCGGAACGGACTGCGTCTGCGATGTTTTCGTATCGACCGGGGAAGCAAACAACGGAGCACCCGCAGTGAAGGTGTAATCTCCTGCGGAACTGTTCACCGATGGACTGCGGGTGATTGCCAGAGCTTCGCCTGTGCTCATGGTGAATGTCTGAGGATTTAAGTTTGCGAAGCCGCGTGCCTTGGACTCTCCATCGAGGGGCGCCCACAGAGTCCCGCCCGTACATGTTTTGCGCGATGGCAATTTGTGCGATGGCCGCGCTTGAGCCGGCGCAACAAGCCAGAGCAACACAAATGCGATTAGAGTTACGGAACCGGTGGGGCCTGTTGGGGGCATTCTCTTCATGGTAGCGCTCCTTACCAAGACGCAGAGGAAGTCTCGAAGTAAATTGCCCCGCCCAGGCAACTACGCATTCAATTTTTTGAAAGGGATTCCTTTCGGAAGTGGCACAACCGAGTATGCTCTACGGCTGCGATATTCAAAATGTTTCTACCGTCATTTACAAGGTTGCGACAACCCCTCAAATTGGTACAAACACGAAGCCCCGGGGCGCGTTCGCATCCCGGGGCTTGATTGGAGAAACTCGCTGAAGGCACTTACGCCATCGGCGTGGGTGTGAGAACTGGTCAAGCAGGTGTCTTCTCTAGCTTCTCGACCCGATCTTCGAGGTCGTGTTGATCCATTCGAGATTTGACAACCTCTCCGCTTAACTCTGCTACCGCCCGGTCGACCCGACGGCCCAGGTGTCTAATCTCGCGGTCTATGCCGTCGAGACGTCCTTCGATCACGTCGAGACGTCCTTCGATCACGTCGAGACGACCTTCGATCGCATCGAGACGTGCACCTTGCCGGCGTTGCTCACCTTCGATCGCATCGAGCCTCTTTCCCTGGCTCTCTTGCTCGGCTGAAATCGCATCCAGACGAGAGACCACGCCTTCCCACAAGGGGACGGTATCGTGCAATCTGGCGTCAACCTTCTCGTCAAGAGCCTCAACTCTTGCGTTGATAACTTCAACCTTGTGATCGAGGGCCTTGAACAGGGCCAACATGTCTCGACGAACGGCGTGGAGCAAAGCATCTCCCGCTAACGATTCATCGTCCTCACCAGATTTCTTTGTATCTTTATCGTCGCTCATTTGAACCTCCGGGATTCATGATTTGTTAAACATTTACCCAGGAAGGTCTAACGATTCCAACGTAGGCTACCACAGCGTGCAGCAGAGTAATAGCCCTCTGCTGCACGCGAGTACTGGCCGCTGATTCACTACGCCTGTGCGCCGCCGGGAACAGGCGGAATGATTGGATTCAACATCGAAGGCTTCGTCTCAGCCTTCGGTTTGTCCGGCCGACTTGGAGTCGGCTCGTCATCATCAAGCGGGAGGCCCGCAACTAATCTTCGAATCTGAACCGAGTCAAGCGACTCGCGTTCGAGAAGCGCTTCGGCGAGGCGAACAAGCGCGTCCTTGTTCTCGACGATGATCTGACGCGCTCGATTGTATTGATCGGTGATCAGGCGCTGCACTTCCTGATCGATCTTTATCGCCGTGTCTTCGCTGTAGTCCTGATGTTGTGCGATCTCACGGCCAAGGAAAATCTGCTCTTCCTTCTTGCCGTAGGTGATCGGCCCGAGGCTCGACATGCCAAACTCGCATACCATCTTGCGAGCAAGCTCGGTCGCCTTCTCGATATCGTTGGATGCGCCGGTGGTCATGTGATTCAGGAAGATCTCTTCGGCGATTCGACCGCCCATCATTATGGCGATCTGGCCTTCGAGGTAATCACGTGTATGCGAGTAGCGATCGGCTTCGGGCAATTGCATCGTTACTCCGAGAGCCATGCCGCGCGGAATGATCGAGACTTTGTGAATCGGATCGGCGTTTGGAACCTTGATTCCAACCAGGGTGTGCCCGCCTTCGTGATAAGCGGTGTTGCGCTTCTCTTCGTTGGACATCACGATCGAGCGGCGCTCGGAACCCATCAGCACTTTATCTTTCGCCCATTCGAAATCCTGCATCGAAACTGCCTTCTTGTTATAGCGCGCGGCGCTCAATGCAGCTTCGTTGACAAGGTTCGCGAGATCGGCGCCGGTAAAGCCCGGTGTGCTGCGAGCCACGACGTTTATGTCTACATCGTCGCCCAGCGGAATCTTGCGGGTGTGAACCGCGAGTATTCCCTCGCGTCCTTTCACGTCGGGACGCTGAACAACAACCCGGCGATCGAAACGCCCGGGTCGAAGCAGAGCAGGATCGAGCACGTCGGGCCGGTTGGTCGAGGCGATGAGGATCACTCCGTCGTTCGATTCAAAGCCGTCCATCTCGACGAGCAACTGATTGAGTGTCTGTTCGCGTTCGTCGTGACCTCCGCCGAGCCCGGCGCCACGATGACGGCCGACCGCGTCGATTTCATCGATGAAGATAATGCACGGCGCATTCTTCTTGCCTTGTTCAAACAAATCGCGAACTCGGCTCGCGCCGACGCCAACGAACATTTCGACGAAGTCCGAACCCGAGATTGAAAAGAACGGGACGTTTGCTTCACCGGCGATGGCTCGCGCAAGCAGTGTCTTGCCGGTGCCGGGCGGGCCCATCATCAGCACGCCTTTGGGAATTCGCCCGCCGAGCTTTTGAAACTTCTGCGGCTCCTTCAGGAACTCAATAATCTCCTGGAGTTCTTCCTTGGCTTCCTCGACTCCGGCAACGTCTTTGAAGGTCACGCGCTTCTGTTGATTGCTGAGAAGCTTTGCGCGGGATTTGCCGAACGAGAGAGCTTTGTTGCCGCCCGATTGCATCTGGCGCATCATGAAAATCCACAGGCCGATGAACACCAGCAGCGGCGCGTAGCTTATCAAGCCGAACAGCCACTGGCTGGACGAGCTGCTCTTAAAAGAAACTTCCTGAACGCCGCTGTCCTTGAGCGTCTTTGCCACGTCCGCCTGAGCGAATTCATTCGGGAGTTCCGTCGTAAAAGCTTCGCCGGTGGTAAGTTCGCCCTTGATTCCCTTGGCCTCTTCGAGCTCGGCCTTCTTCACCTGCGAAGGCTTTTGCTGCGCCTTATCCATAAGCGCCGAATAGCTCAGCTTCATTTCCTGCTTGCTGTTCTTGTTTGAGAAGACCTGATAGAGAAGAAAAGCGCCCCCGATGATGAGCACCCAAAAGACTACTTGGCGGACCGTTGAGTTCACTTGAAACCTCCAGTAAAAACAAATGCGTTTGGCACTTGATTCAAATTCTAACTTACACAGCTATGATGCCGCAATAACCCCTTCTCATTGCGGATTGCGGATTGCGGAATGCGGAATGCGGAATGCGGAATGCGGATTAGCAAAACATTTCTTCAATCCGAAATCCGCAATCCGCAATCCGCAATTCCTATTCGTCCATCACAGCTAAATACGGAAGCTGTCGATATTGGTTCTGAATTCCCAAGCCATATCCGAATACGAAACTGCCGTCCATCTGAAACGCAGCAAAATCCGGCTTCATGTCGACTCGACGCTCGCCTGGTTTATCTACGAGCACGCAGGTCCGTAAGGATTTCACCCCACAGGACGCAAGCCGTTCAGCAATGTAATCCAGGGTCACGCCGGTTGCTACAACAGCGCCGACGAGCAGAATATCGCGGCCGCGCGGATCAAACTCGCTGGTGAAGGTTACTTCGCTCTGGCCGCCGTGACGATGGCGGGTGACCTTCATGAAGCAGCAACTGATCGGGGCGTCGAGGGCGCGGACGAGGTCGGCGAGAAACACAAATGCATCGTCGAGTATCCCAACCACGGTCAGCTCACCAACCGGACTTGCCTGGTGAATTTCCTCGGCAAGCTCGCGTATTCGAGTATGTATAGCTTCTTGTGATTTTACTTGTCTGACGGTCTTTGGCATTGCTGCTCCTCCTGCATTATTCGGGTGAACGGATTCGGCGTGCGGAAATCAGATAGCTGAAGCCCGCAATATGGCGAGACGCTGGCTCTCGTCACGTGCGGCGAACTCTACGGCTGGGGGCAGACCCGGTGACCAGATATAACGGCCGTCCGGAGTCGTCACTAAAGGCCAGTCTACCCGACGACTGGATGGGATTCTATGGTCAATCATGAGGTTTTTCAACTTTATTGTTCGACGCTGTCCAAGTACGTGAGCGCGCTCGCCCGATTGCCGCGGTCTGATGATCAAAGAATCCGGCAACGTGGGATCCATCAACGCCGCTGCGGTCCAGTCAAACCCGGTTTGTTCCTTCACGCGTTGAGTGGTGTCGATCACTGACTTGAACAACGCTCCAGGTAAGTCGCGCTGGAGCGCGAAGTCGAATCCGGCCACTCGAACGTTGATGTCGGTGGCGCCGATCGCAATCTGGTAGCCAGCCGATTCAGTTTCAGACTGCTTGAGCACGAGGGCGTCGAACTCGCGCCATGCGGCGAGTCCTCCGGGCAACACTATGCGTTTTCCGCTTGCTGCCGGGGTCAACAGGGCTTCGATTGCTCGAATGTGAGTTGCGCTGATTTCACCGGCGGGCAACCCGCCGTCTCGTGCAACGCGTGCAAGCCGGATAGCCTCGATGATCATTCGCCGTCGCATGCCGGGCGGCTGTTCTAGCAACGCAGTTACTGAATAAGCGATGCCCGGTCCACGCTGCCCGCAGTCTGGCGAATGCGCGATTCGGGCGTTGTCCATTGCAGACGATAAGAGAGAATCCAGCGCATCCTGATCGCTCGCAAGATTCTGCGCTGCGCGAGCGATTGAACGGACTACACGAGGATTGATCGCCATCATCGCGGGAATGATTTCGCTGCGAACCCGGTTGCGGGTGTATTTCGAATCTTGATTTGTTGAATCGGTGCGGAACTCAAGACTGCGTTCGCGGCAATACTCTTCGACCTCTTCCCCGGTGATGCAGAGCAGCGGACGGATGAGGAGAGGAGAAGGAGAGCCGGCGGCAGAGGAGCCGAGTAGCGGAGGAGCAGAGTAGCGGAGGAGCGGAGGGGCTGCGCCGCCCCTCTGCTTCTCAACAAAAGTGTGCGCAGCGCAGATCGGGCGCATTGCCGCGAGCCCGCGCAACCCGGTTCCGCGAATCACTCGCATAACGAAGGTCTCAGCTTGATCGGACATCGTGTGCCCGACCGCGATCCGATCACAACCGGTTTCGCTGGCAACGCTCAACAGAAAGTCGTATCGCTTCTCGCGGGCTGTTTCTTCAATGCCGCGGCCTGCGGCTTTCGCGGCGGCGCGGATATCAACGGCGCCGATCGTGATGTCGAACCCCAAATTGCCCGCAAGAGTTCTGACGAACTGTGCATCGCTTTCCGACTGCTCCCCTCCCCGCAACATATGATCGAGGTGCGCAATGTGAAGACGGCACTGCGATGCCTGCACTGATTCGCGAGCCCCATCCTCGCTTATGAATCTCGAAAGCATGTCCAGCAACGCTACGGAATCGGGCCCGCCGGAAACCGCGACAACAACGCCGGTCGCATCGCGCAACAGCGAGTGCTCGTTAATGAAGTGTCTAACTGTTTCATACGGAGTTCGCATTGCTCAGAAGGTTGGCACGACATCGCAGTGAGCGCAATAGTCGGAAGGCGCTTGGTAGTGAGGTAAGCCCGCAAAGCGGGCGCTGGAGTTTGGACATTTACAACCACGAAGTGGTTGCGATTCAAAGCCCAGGGTTGCGGTACTCCGCTACCCTGGGTGACGGTGTCGTGCCGAGACTACCCAACGGGGTTGCACCAACCCCAACGGGGTTGCGGCGTGGCTCGCGAGTTAGATTAACGACTAATGCGGCGGCGGTGGGTGATGATGCGATGGCAGGCCGCAACCCCTTCAGGGTTGGGCCAAACGAATCGGGTAATCTCGGCACGACACCGTCACCCAGGGTAGCGGAGTACCACAACCCTGGGCTTTGGGACGAAACCCCTTCGGGGTTGTTGGATTTCGCAGCAGTGCTGGATTCGAGAGTCGATACTTTCAGGTGGTCGGGAGTTGATTAACACCAGAACGATGGGATTATGTGATCTAGCCTGATTCAACGGTTTGGCTAGCCGGCACGATAACGCTTGAAGCTCTTCGCGGAAAGCTGCTCTTTAGTTCGTGGCCCCTGCGCTACTTATTCGACTCCTGATCGCCTCGAACCCCCACGTACTCCCAGTGCCACGGCTCGTAGAAGTAAGGCCGAAAGCCGAAGCGACCGGCGTTCGCGACCAGCCATCGATAAACCGGCGTCGCGGTCTGAACAGCTCGATTTTCATCCTTGGTGTTCACAGGCTCTCCGCCGACGTAGAGATCAAGCGCGCGCCCGGACATGTGCGGACTATTGATCGCTAGCCCCGCGCGCCCGCTGTTGGGTGACTGCCGCCTGAGCTGGTCCTGGTACTCGCGCGACCGAAAGGCCGAGATGATCTTGAGAAACTGCTCGCCCGAAGCCAGTTGGCCGTCGGCAGCGCCGCGCAGTCCAAGCGATCTGTCGGCAATCGCAGCAGCGACCATTCTCTTGTAAGCAGCAAAGGTCTCCGGTTCTGCCTTTCGGAGTTCTTCGGCTCGCGTGGGATCATAGCAATCAGAGATCGGAATGGTGATCAACTGGCCTGGAGTCGTGTACGTTCCACTACTGAGCCTGCGAGACTGAAAGGTCGAGACCATTCGCGACCACGTGCCGCTTTCCAGTACGCCGGTCGGTTCAACCCCGTGTCCTTTCTGCCATACCGAAAGCCGCTCGGCAAATGAACTTCCCGCGTCCGTGGCATCCGAGCCAATCAGGTTCGCAACCAGCGGCAGATAAATATTCCAGCCCCGTTGAGTCTTGCTTCCGAAGTTCCACTCCAAGCTGGTTTGAAGCTGCGCATTTTGCGTTGCGGCTTCTTCAAATAGCGTTGGAGGAATAACCCTGCCATCGGCTCCGGGCGCCGCTTTCGCGGCATCAGACATTTTTCGAACGCCGTTTGCTGTCACGTTCTCGCCAACTGATTGGTCCCTCGACTTGTCTTGAGCGCGAGTCCGTTTGCTTGACGCGGCCGCGGCAAAGACAACGCCACCCACTATTAGAATCAATAGCGAAACCTGAGCGAACCTTTGAGACTTCATGCTTACTACTCCTGAGAATTGCGTAAGAGGATAATAAACTGATGATGCCCTTCAACTCAATGGTTGGCACCATAATGTTGTGATTGTCTTACGACTCGAGTGTCGGCACATCAGCCCCGAACCACGCTTCGCGAACATACAGCGCGGAATGAGGTCTGGTCGATTCTTCCGAATCCAGCAACCCTAGCTGCTCGAGTCTTGGAGCCTGTGCTCGCACGATGCGGGCCGAAACGCTGTCGAGGCCGGGTTGGTCAACTTGAACCTTGAAGATGCGATCGCCAGCTAATACGTAACCGGTCAGCCTGTCGGTTATGAAACCAGGAGTGAGTTCTATGGCCGCCGGGATTTCCTCGCGCGGACCGGCAGTTGTTGCCTCCGCGCGCAACCCGGCCGACGCCATGTTGTAATGCACGCCACCGCAATCGGTTCCGGTGGCGGTTATGTCAATATCGTCATAAAGAATCGGCACACCAAGAAAACTTGTCAGCGCCGTCACCATCCGTGAATTCACTTTCATATCCAGGAAACAAACGGCGGGGACCTCATTGTTCTTCACGTAGACTCGATAGTTCACCTGTTCAAAGCTCAAACTCCCAATAGGCATGACTGTCGAGCGCACTTCAGCAACGCTAAAACAGACTGCAGAAGCGAACGCGAACTCGCGGCCGGTGGAGTCCGTCCTGGTATCGAGCTCCAGTCGTTCGCCGATGACCTGGCGCGCGCGCTCGGGTTCGATTGCCCACGTGACAAAAAGCATGTCCCGCATGATTATCTGGATCGGCTTGTTACTTATCATTGAAGGTGTCCATCAAGTATCCACGCTGAGCGGGCCGTTCACAAGCTACGGTAGTGGTCAGTTATTGAGTTGCTGACTTGTAACGTCTGGTCAGTCCTCCGCGTGCTTTGCGGTCCTTTGCGTCTTTGCGCTGAGTATTGGGTCTTGCTCTTTCAATACCCAATACTCAGCGCAAAGACGCAAAGGACCGCAAAGCACGCGGAGGTTATTAAGCAACGCAGAATCCGAACACTAGCCAAGCTACGTTACTTTGTCACGCCACGAATTTGTGTTGTAGGCTAGGGATTCGGATGAACCGATTGCTTGTGAACGGGAGACGCAACCTTGAAATCAAATTCACAGATTCTGATTGTGTTTCTTTCGGGGAGTTTCGCGATGCTGGCTGCTTGCGCACCGGCCGAGCGCGCAAACAGCAACCTCCGAAATGCCAATGTTGCTACTGCCGCCAATGCCAACGCTGCGGCGTCCAACGCTTCGCAATCGAACTCCTCCGCGGCGAAGGCGACATCAAAACCCGCCGCCGCCACCCGAGGAACGATTGAGGTCAATTCGGTCCCTCCGGGGGCGAGGGTATTGCTCGTGTCGACCGATGAAGGCGGCGCAGGCGAACCCCAATCCAAAGGCTTGACTCCAATTTCAATCACCGGGCTCCAACCCGGAAAGTATACGGTCGATCTCGAAAAGCCCGGCTATCGGTTCTTTCAGAAAGAGGTTGTCGTAAAGGAAGGCGCCGTTACAAAGGTAAGCGCCGCGCTCAAGAAGCAGTGAGCAATGTAACCGATCATTTCGCTAGCGACCAAGGGCACTCCTGTATGGGCGGTACTCCGTGGCCGCCCTTAGTGGAGGAAGCGCTTTCTCGAAGGAGGGGCGGCCACGGAGGACCGCCCATACAGGTCGCGGATTAGTCCGCTGGTTTCCTCGCCAGACACACGAGGGAAACGCCGAATGGAAAGTTCATCCATCGCAGAAGAACGCGCTCGAGAGCAAGGATTCCGATCAACAACGAGTTCAACCATCCGGGTAAGATTACGTGAGAGGTCTTTGCGTGAATCGATTTCTTGGACAAGCTCTGAGCAAATCTCATAAACAGGATTGGAAAAAACAAGAACGTTATGTAGTACGTAATGCGTTCGACTTCGAACCCGGCATTTGTCAACTTGTTGCGCAGTTCCGATGCAGCGTAGCGGCGCCGGTGATGCAACGCCTCATCGTGCTCGCTCCAAAGAAACCCGTAAGCCGGAACTGTGATTACCAGTACACCGCCCTTCCGCGTGACTCGCAAAAGCTCATCCATTGCGGCGAGATCATTGTCGACATGCTCCAATACGTCCAATGCAGTGACGACGTCGAAAGTGGACGGCACAAACGGAAGAGATTCAAGATCGGATCGGACTAGTCCGGTGGTGCCTCTGCTCTTACTGAACTTCAGCGCCTCCTCCGAAGCATCACTGCTGAAGGTCTCGCCACATTTCGACAACACTGAAAAATTGATGCCCGTGCCGCAGCCGACGTCGAGCAGCTTTGGATGATCAAACCCTTTTACGATTTCTCTGACGAACGACTCGAGCAGATCCCTGCGAGCTACGAACCACCAGTAGAAGCTCTCGAGCTTATACATCTCGGCGTATTCTGTAATGTTCATTTATTTGGCAACCTGAGATGCTTTGTGTTTGTACGGCCAGGTCTCTTGACGGCAAATCACCGCCCATCCCATTTTCGCGATCGCTAAAGCCCTGCGCGATTCGAACTGGATTGGCACAGTCGCCGGGGGCCTTCGCTTCCTCAGATTACGCCGCTCCAGTCACTGGTCACCAAGATATCATTACGCCGTGCGAACTGGAAGCTCACGTTCGAACCTCTGACGAGCCTGTGTGAACGGCGAAGTTCGTACCCTGATTGACACTGTCATGCGACGCAGCATAGGATTTCTTTTCCGAATTTCCTGATTGAACCGCATGTTTGAGGGGGCTGGTTCAATCCACGTCGAAAGGTAACGGGACTTCAATTGGCTCGAAAAAAACGCTCACGCGAGCTGCGCAAGCCGCAGCAGCACATTGCAGCCGGTACGGCCTTTGGTTTAGCGACTCCACGCAACTGGATTCTGGGTTTAATCCTTGTCGTCACTTTCCTGACGTTCGCCAATTCGCTGTTCAATGCGTTCGCATACGACGACACAACCCAGATACTACAGAATGAGTTCATCCGTGATTTTAGAAATCTGCCTAAGGCGATGGTGACTGAGACCTGGTACTGGCGAGTTCAGCAGGACAAGGACCCAAACAAGCAAAACAAACCGTCCACCCCGTACTACCGCCCGATCTTCGTTATCTACCTCATGATCATGTGGAAGTTGTTTGGTGCATCGGCTTTTGGCTGGCATCTCTTTAACATAGGCCTGCACCTGACGGTAGTGTATCTGGTCTTTCTTATCCTGGAGCGAATCACAAAGGATATTCGAGTGTCGGCAATAGCGTCCGTGCTCTTCGCGGTGCACCCCATGCGCAGCGAATCCGTAGCGTGGATAAGCGGGTTGACTGATCCGTTGCTCGCGATCTTCGTGCTTTCCTCGTTCTACTTTTATCTGCGGTTTCGCGAAGAGAGATTGGCGAAGTTGTTATTAGCGTCGCTTGGCTTATTCTTGTTAGGAACATTCACAAAGGAGCCGGCGGTAGCGCTGCCCATTTTCATCGCGGCCTACGAGGTGTTCGTCGTCAATCAGGATAAGAGTCTGTATGAAAGGATCAAACCCGCATTGGCCTACCCGGCGCCATATCTTTTCCTGTCGGGACTCTATTTCATAGCACGGTATTTTGCTCTTGGGTTTGCGCTCAACAACAACGAGTACATGAGGTATCCGGCTTATCAGATCGCGCTGACAATTCCGCTTGCAATCTGGAAATACCTCGGGCTTCTGATGTTGCCGCTGGATCTATCGCTGTTTCACGCGACTCAAATGGTCAAGAGCCCAGCGGACATTCGGTTCCTTTTGCCGCTTGCCGGATTGGTTCTGCTGGTTATCCCATTGTGGCGCTTGCGGCATTCGATGCTGGCGCGCTTCGCTATTCTGTGGTTTGCGATCAACCTGCTACCGGTAATGAACCTGAGCGCATTCAGCGAAGACTTCCTGGTGCAGGAGCGCTATGTATACATTCCATCGATCGGTTTTTCGTTGCTCGTCGCGATGGGCCTCTCGAAGATTCCCGTGGAAGAGTGGCTGCGATTTGTAAGCCGCCGCACTGCGCGGGTTGCCATAGTAGCGGTTCTCGTTCTTTTGCTCGCGGGCAAGAGCGTCGCCCAGAATACGGCCTGGAAGGACGATATGACTGTCTGGTTCCATGGAGTAGAAACAGCACCCGACCAGCCAATCTCGCACTTCGTCCTCGGTCACAAGCTCATCAATTTTAATCAGTTTTCAAAGTCGGCAGAACAGTTGGAGGAATACCTGAAACTGAAATCCGACAACCCGATAGTGATAGGCAATCTTGCGGCAGATTATGTGTTGATTTACCAGTATCAGGCTTCGGTAAACCCGAACGGCGCGGATCGTTCTTCTCTGGACCGCGCCCTCGCACTCTGCGAACAGGGAATAAAGCTCACACCCGAGGTATCGTCGTTGTGGGATACGATGGGGCAGATTTATACGTTTGAGACCGGGCTGAAGAACTACGATCGCGCGCTGGCTTGCCTTCAACGCGGTCTGATGCTCGACCCGAGCAACGCGATGGTCAGCTTTCACCTCGGAGGTACGCTGGTCAAGAGGGGCGACTTCGACGACGGCATACCGTACCTGAAGACAACGATAGAGCATCAACCCCAGATCGTGGACGCTCACAAGTTCCTCGCTTACGCTTACAAAGGCAAGGGCCGGCTACGAGAAGCGGTCGATGAGCTTAGTCTCTATCTGCAGCTTCAGCCGAACGCACCCGATTACGCCAGGGTCAGCAAGGACGTTCAGGATCTCCGCGCCCAACTGCAGACTCCATCGCCACCCGGCTAATGTTCGCGCCTAGCAGGTTGCTGAAAAAGGCGATGAGACACAAGTATTCAGGCGCAATCCCACCAACGCATAGACTGTGTGAAAAGTTCGTAGTCCGGCCTTCAGGCGGAAGTTCGTAATCCGGCGTAAATACAGATACGAACTTCCGCCTGAAGGCCGGACTACGAACATTGCATTTTCACACAGTCTCGCAGTTGGTGGGGTTCAAATCCGCCTGCGGATCGCCTTCGTAGGCCGAGTATGAAGAAACCACCAACTGCGTTGGTGGGATTATCACGAATCCGCGGTGAGGGTGGTCGATTGCCTTTTTCAGCAACCTGCTAGAAGAAATGGAAAGGGCTTATGATTGAATTCTTCGGCCTTATTTTTTGGCGGTATCCTTCAAAGCGGCTTCTATGGCCGCTTTCAGGCCTTCTCGGGTCCTCTCTCGAATTCGCTTGCCGTTGATGAATATGCTCGGAGTCGACGCCACTCCTATCCTGTCGCCGATGCTCAACTCCTGCTTTACGGCGTCCACGAACTTTCCGGAATCCAGCGCCTCGTCAAACTTCTTTCGATCCAATCCCAACATTCCCGCGTACGTCTTGAGTTTTTCGACTTCGAGTTCCTTTTGAAACTTGAACAGGATCAGCGTGTACTCCCAATACTTGCCCTGTTCTCGCGCGGCCTCGGCGGCCTCTGCCGCTTTGAAAGCATGTTTGTGCTGTTCAAGCGGGAAGCTATGGGCCACGAGCTTTACCTTGTCGCCGTATTCTTTCACCAGGTTCTCGATCACCGGCTGAGTACTTGCGCAGCTCGGACATTCGAAATCGGTGAACTCAACTATCGTGACCGGCGCTTTCGCTCCGCCGATCCACGGCCGATCATCAATTGAGATGCTTATCACCGGCGGGTCAGGCGGTCTGAGGAAGATCTCCAGCGCGGCGTTCTTTCTTAACTCTTCCGCATAGGCCGCGGCGGCGTTCCCCTGCTCGCGGTTTTGCAACATCTGAAGGATCTGTCCGCGCACCTGGTCGTATGCGGCGTTTATCTTTTCCTGGTTCTCATCGTAGAACTTTCGGATTTCCTTCTCGGTAACCGGCTTGACGCGAGGCAGAATCTCGGCGTCGAACAGAGCATCGCTGGTCACATTCTTTTTCTTCGCCGCCTCATCCAGAAGCAAATCGTTGATCTTGACGTCCAGGCCTTTCTTGCGCAAATCGTAGAGCTGTTCCTGAATGCTGAATACCGTAGGCTTTATTGCCTCCTCAATGTCGCCCGAAGTCACACGTATGCCGTTCACGACGGCGAACACCCGGGCGCGATCGGCTTCCGTTTCCGGTGGCGTAACGTTGTCGGTAAGCACCTCGACTTTTGCGGACAAGCGCAGCCGCTCGGCGAACTTCTTCGCCTCGTCTGCTCGTCGCTGGTTCAGGAGAAACCCCAATATCTGACTCTTGGCGTCCTTGAACTCGGCGTCAATGTTCTTCTTGTTTTCATCGTAGAACGCGCGGGCGTCGGCCTCGGTCGGAGCGATGACCCTTTGCGGGACTTCGCGCTCGAGCAGCTTTTGCGGCGAAATGCCGAGCCTTCGAGCTTCGCCTTCGAGCAGCCGCGAATTGATTTCGAAATCGAGTTGGGCCTTTCTCGCTTCGATTACCTGGTTCTGAAGTTCCTGAATGCGATCCTTGATCGGCTCGTCCACGTCTTTGCTCGCGATCTTGACGCCGTTTACGGTGGCGAACACATCCGGCGGAGCCTTGTCACAGCCGCAATCGGCGTCCTTCTTCTCGGGCGTCTTCGATTGTGAATCGGTTGCTGCGGCGTCCGCGGCTTTCTGTTGATCACCTTTCGTGGCCCAAACCTTCACGAACACGAAACCGAGAACAAGAACCGCGATGATGAGTATCGGTAATAACTTTTTCATACTTCCTTCTTCGTGAAGAATAGCAGCCGAGTTTTTGATGGCCTAATCATTCCGGCCGCGATCCGCGGGGTCTATACTTTGGACAACCTAAGCCCTCCGTGCGAACCCAGTATGCGATTTAATGACGATCTATGATGTCGCAGGTCCTACAGTGCGCGCAACTGAAAAGTGGTGTAATTAAAAGCGGCCTTAGCAACGGGTAACGCCCACGTAGTAGCGAATTTATTCGTCGTGATTCTCAGAAACGAATAAATTCGTCACTACGTGGACGAATCACGCGGGTAAGTGGTGGGATCGCGACAGTCAAGACCCGCCGCGAATGCGATGCGAGGTTCGGCGTATGAGCAACGGCTGACCAACTGAGCATGCAGCGAGTCAGACCAACAGGATTGGACCCATTCATCCCGCAAGCAGACTGGTGTAAGATGACCCAAGCCCGCAAAGCCAGGCTGACATATCACTACAACGTCCAGGTGGTGTCTCTTCCGTCAACCGGGTCAGCACTGAACTTGTCCCCCCTCTTGAAGTACACCACGATAGAGGTGTTCCGGGAGCTCTTGTACGGGCCGGAAACCGTGCAAGTCGCACCTGTTTTGCCGCTCGCGTTTATTTTGGTCGCAGTAGTATCGCTCATGCTGTTTCTCCTTAAAGGCTAGAGGTCATTGTTCCTGCAGTACTGCTGAATCAAGGCAGTACTAACGGATGAGCAAGATAGCTTCAGTGTTCAGGCTGCTGTATGAGCGGCCGCCACACCCAGGGATACATTGAGTTTGTAACGTGGCGCTCCTCGTTTTTTTTTCTCATTATTCTCATGTACTCCAACGGTTGCCGCGGAGGTGTGAGTTTTGCGACGATCTCGTCGCGTTCGCTCCGGGTCGGCCGGTTCATCTTGATCTTGTCACCGCATTGATTGAGACCTTCGACCGCTCTGGCCACGAACTCCGTTACATTCATATAAGGATCCGAGTACGGAAGTTTGTGACTCGTGACATAGTTCTCCCATATCCGATAAGTCTCATGGGTTGTATCAAACTCAGCCTCGGTCAACTCAAAGCGCACAAGCACGCTCTCCGCATGATTGCTGGTCTTCTTGTCGTCTTCGCTTTCTTCTATGATCCGGTCGTATATCTCCGCCGGGATTGGACCAAAGGTCGAGACATTCGTTCCCGCCTCGTCCTTCTTGATTTGAATGCCAAGCGCTTCGGTTTTTGTCTGGCGTCCATCCATCACCGTCCACATGGCGAATGCGGGTCCACCTTGCGAGTGCGGTCCGCTCCGGGCCGCGAAGGTGAGGAAGTACCGGTGAGTCTGCTCCCTGACCCAGTGTGTCTGCTGTCCCGACACAGGATCCAGCGTCGTGAAAGTATCGTCATCATACCGAACTATCTTCCACGAGGTGAAGCCCGTTGGAAACACATCATTCCCGCGTGGCGTAGTGAACTCGATTTGTTTGGGAGCCGCCGGCTGGTCCAGCTTATAGTTCACTGACGTAATCACCTCGAAGTCCTGCGGAAGAACGCCGGGGGTGTAGCCCATAAGCGTGACATGCCCTTCTGCCGAGAAGCTAAAAAACATACCAGTCATTTCGGTTGATGCATCTGATCTCCACAAACCATGGATGTTGAACGGGCAAACCCTGAAGGTGTCGCGTTGACTGGAGGCGAAAACTACAGCCGCCGTTAGAGCGAACACCAGTGAATTGAAAAGTAATGCTCGTTTCATCCTCAGAATACACGCTCCTGTGATTCGTTCGACTTCTCAACCATGACTCACCGGCCGGCTTGCTTTTGGATCGGCCCCGCCTGCAAGAAAAATGTCTCATCCGAAACGTGAAGCGATTGGTTCAGCCGCTTCAATTCTTTGAAATACAGGAAAGGAATCCGTGATATCGGGTTGTCATCCCGCGGCGACGAAGACGAGATACGATCCTCCATGCTCCAGTCCAGCTTGTACAGCTTGAACTTTTCCGCGCATTGATTGAGGCTCTCGGTCACCTGCTTAGCCAGCAGGATATTGTCCATCGTAACGTCCGGATATAAGAGTTCGTTATTGCGGGCGCGTCTTTCCCAGGTCTTCACAATCTTCAATCCTCTCTCGTATTGGGCCGCCGTGATTTCAAGTCGCAGCATCACGTCCGAATCTTTGCCGGGCCCTTTTAGAAACTGGTTGTAGGTGTCCGGGGGGATCGTGCCAAAAGCCCAATAGCCGCGAACTTCGTACGTGCCCACCGCGTCTATTTGAGTCTGATGTCCGTCAGTCTTGATCAACATCGGAAATGTTGGTCCGCTACCGTCATAAAACGTTCCAATGCGGCCGGCCAGTGAGATGAAATATTTGTAAGAGTCCACTCGGACCCATCGCGCCGGCGCGGAGCCTGGCTTTAGGAAAGTCAGCGATGTGTCGTCGTACGAGATGATCTCCAGCGAGGTTATGCCCTGTGTGAAACCTCCCCCTGCCTTCTCTGCCTTCACAAGTATGACCTTCGGCGCTTTGGGGTCATCCAGCGTGTAGCCAGCGCTGGCGATCTCTCGCAACTCCGAGCTCTGGTTCGACGCCGACAGCACCGTCACTTTTGTGTCCGGCGAAAAACGATAAACGACCGAGGTTGTTTCGGCGGACTGCTCAGCCTTCCACGTCCCGACCATATTCAACTCGCAACCCTTCTGGCCTAATGCCGCGGGGGCTGTAGCTAGGCAGACCAGAATCGATGCGAAAATGATCGATGCGAAAACAATGGCCGATCGTCTCATGGAACTCTCCTTGATTGAGGCTGAATCAATTGGCTAAGAATAGAAGCCGCCTTTCGGCAACTCCTATTCTTAGCTTCAAATCGACCGGACACAGTTGATAGCCAGGGCGTTTCGGACCTTTAGGCCCAAGCCCCTCGTCAAGCGTTCATTCGGTAGCCGAACATTCTGCGTTCTTTGTCGATCTGCTCCTGAAGTTTCCTGTTCTCCTCCATAATCTGCTCGCGCGTCTTGGGAGGGTCGGCCCAGGAGATCTTCCGAAGCACCGTAGACATGCTTGCCATCGGATCGACGTGAAGCGCGCGGTTAGTAGCGTCGTTGAAGATAAGCAGGAACGACGTGTGACCGTAGATGTTCGTATCGATCGCTATGTGGTTCATACCGAAAAGCTTGAAGCGGATGGTTTCGATGTCATACGGATCACCGGTCAGGAACGTCCACCCCGGCCGCAAAGCGCGGTGCATCTGCGCAAAACTCTTGAGGGCCGCCGGGTCGTCTTCTTCCGGCTTAACGGTCATCGAGTACATGAACAGGTCCTTACCCATCCGAGCTTTCAGGGCTTCGTGAACCTTGACCAGATTTGAGGTGACTAGCGGACAAGCCCCCTCGCAAGTGGCGTACATCAGATTCATCAAAACCTGCTTGCCGCTGATCAGGTCATCGTAGAAGCGGACTTCCTTGTTCTCATGCGTGCGAAGAAGGGCGTTGGTGAAGAACATGGGCCCAGGCGATGCTACGTGCGGCACGCCCTGCACCGGCGCACGTAGCTCACCCGACGGCTTGTCGATTGCGAGCTTAGCGAAAAATGCTCTTCTTTTCATTAGCCCAGGTCCTCCTTTCGATAAAGCGGCGCGTCACCCCTGGCTACGCGTTCCGCGTTGATTTGCTCTCTGCGCTTGCGCAATTCAGCCATGCTCTCGACAACATCCCACCGCACCATCATGAAGGCGTCTTCGTGATTCATGTTGTGACAGTGGATCAGATATCGCCCAACAAAGTCCCTGAACGCCAATCTGATTCTCAACCTGTGCTGGCCGGGGACGGGGTAAACATCGCGTCGCGCGTTGTTGCCGTCCTCCCATGGGGGCATCGTGACCGGAGTCCTGTTTGCCGGCAAGCATCCGGTCGCGCTGGGAACGGTGCACACGGTTCGCTCCAGTATCCGGCCTTCTTCCAGGTGGATGTGCACCGGGTGGAGCCAGTTTCCAGCAAGGGTGTCGTTTCTGATGATCCATTCCTCCGTTGAGCCTTTGAGCACCGCGTGGTCTACACGGAATGGATCGAACGGCAGAAACGTCGCTGTGTGATTTGCATTATTCTCCGCTACGGCCGAGTGAGAGACACGGAAATTGTTTCCGTCGGCTTGACCCGGAATGAACCGGAAACCCCACTCGAACGGATCAACTCCCGGGGCCGCGGGCGGAATTGGAGGTAGCTCGGTCAGCGTGCTCGGAATGGGAGGCGAATCAGGGATGATGGTGTTCCCGACGACGTCGAACCGCATCACGACGGTGCCGATCGGTACTCCCGGCGCCGGATCAGGCGGGGTCGGCGTAGCGACGAACTGCGCGGTCTGGGTGTTCTCTTTCAGGTAGACCGACTGGCCGACCGAGAACTGGCTGAAGTCGATAACCACGTCCATGCGCGACGCCACATGCACCTCGAGCGTATTGGGAATGCTGGTGGCGCTGACGTCCGCGGGAGTGCGCAGGAGATTGCCGTCCGCTGCGACGACCGTCATGGTTTTTTGCGCGCCGTCGGGACCGTGAAGGCTGAAATTCCAATTCAATACCACTCCGGTGTTTATCAGACGGAACCGGTATTTGCGGCGCCTGACGGACAGTTTTGGCTGAATCTTGCCATTGACTGTGAATTTGTCTGTCCCAGGAGCCGCTGCATTGACTACCTGAAACATCTCAGTGCGTCCGCGAACGGTATCGGTGGCACAGAATCTCTTGAACGCGAGAACCAACGGGATATCGGTGACGCCGAAGTAGGCAGGGAGCCGAATCGATCCCGGCGTGTTGAACTCCCACGGCGGACACTTGTCGTCGTACAAAAAATACGCCCCGTTCATGCCCAGGTAGTTGTTGTTCGCAGTCTCGGCCATCATGTGATCGTGAAACCACATGGTGTACTGCCCTTCGCGTGAATCGCCTTTCGGGAATCCTCCGAAGGCGTCAATTCCAGCGTAGGCATTGGCGTAATGATTGTCCTTGAACAATCCGGTGGCGAAGAAGTCGCCGGCGAAACCATCGCTTTCTGACCCCGTATGCCCGTTGTGCAGGTGGACAGTAGTCGTGTTCGTGCCGAAACTCGAAGTAGTCGTGGGCAAGCTGTTCTTGAATCGAACGAGCGACGGGATGCCGTAGGCGTTGAGGATCGTCGGAGCCGGGTACTGACCGTTGAAACCCCAGATATACGAGGGCAGGTAGTCACGGTGGAATTGATGGGTCCCGGCCTTCGCCTCCAGTTGGTACGTAACCGCGGGAGTGAATTCCGCCCAACGCTGATGGGGATCACGGGCCGCCTCGCCATTAGCAATATTGGCGGCTTCGGTCGGCGCAGGACTCAAGAGTTGTGGGAACGCCGGCGATGGAATCGGCAAGTCGTCAACAAACGGCGTGTGCGGCGGACTCTGCGGAACCGGTGTTGCCGGACACAAAAAAGGCTCAGTCACCGTTCCGTCAGCCAATACCGTCGATTTCCTCGACGTTAGAATCATCGGGGACAAAACCGTGCCGGCTCCCGCTGCGGCGGTGAGCTTGAGCATCGTTCTCCGACTGAGTTCGAACTCCGCTTTGGTTTTCTTTGGCTTCCTCTTCTTGTCCTGGGGTCCAGACATGGCAGATCCTCCTTTGTGTGGAAAGCTACTCTGATTTCGCGAGCGCGGTCGCAGCGCTCAGTCCGTTCGGCGCGCTCGGACACACTATTACTAATGCGCCTCGCTCCAGGCTCACCGATCGACCGCGCTCAAATGAGTGAACAGACCGGTATCCAGTCCACTATTGTTAGCCGTTCGGCCAGGCACTTTCGCAACTGAGAGCAGAACTCCATCGGCCAGCCAGAGCAGCATCGCTAACCTGCTGCAGGCTGTCGACATAGCTCCGCTTCTTTCTAGACACCAACAGGCAACCGAACACGAAAAAGGGGGCTCGGTTTACAGCGAGGTAATGCGATAAAGCAAGGAACGCACAAGAAAGGGCCGAATCAGGACGCCCGGCCACAGAACAATCTACACCCTGAAATCATCAACAGTGATTCTGTTTGTAATCCCAGATACCGCGCGCGAAAGTATCATAACATCCATTTGAGTGTCAAGAGTTTTCGGCTTTACTTTGTACGTTTTCCTACATTTAATTGACTGTCCCGCCTGGGTTGTTAACTGATTCTTCGGCACGCTGGGCGGCGCCTCTTATCTCGAAGGACTCGCTCGGTGCTCCTATTGTGACGAGTCAGAGAGTCAGGCTCGACATCGCTTGTGTAAGGCTGTCTGGCCGGAGGATTCGGGACCCGGCGAGGTGCGGCGACTGGCGGCGGCCCGCTCACGCGGGTCCCTTCACACGAGTTCGACGCTCACATATTTCGGTAGTTTGGACCACCTCCGCCCTCGGGCGGGACCCAATCGATAATCTGATACGGGTCCATGATGTCGCAGGTCTTGCAGTGTACGCAATTGGAAAAATTGATTTGAAGCCGCCGCTTTCCGTCTCCCGCCTCGACCATCTCATAGACATTCGCGGGG
This sequence comes from Blastocatellia bacterium, assembly GCA_035607285.1. Taxonomy (GTDB): domain Bacteria; phylum Acidobacteriota; class Blastocatellia; order UBA7656; family UBA7656; genus Onstottus_A. Next base: position 88,026 of record DATNBZ010000167.1, read on the forward strand.
CAAAAATTCTGGCACGGATTCCCGAATTCGCTGGCGCACTGATCTATGCAAATGTTTAAGTCGGCCACCTTGAGGTGCGCGGGTTGGTCCTCGTCGTGATGAGTAGCCGAGTAATAGACGTCGGTGAGCTTATCGAACGTGAGCTTATCGTCGTATTTCAGACCGGCGTAACGATTGTCGCCATTGTCACGACTGTCATTGTCCGAGCCCGTCAGCTTCTGCAGATGCTTGTGGCCGGCCTTGATCGGAAGTCTCGACGGAAGGCGTCCGCCTGTGAGGACCGACACACCTTCGGTGATAAGCCCAAACATCCGGCCGCGATCGAATGCCTGGTGGAAGTTGCGAGCCTTGTAAAGCTCGCTACCGACATAGCTGTCTCTGAGCTTCTTATCAAACACTCCAAGCGTACTGCGGCTGAAGTCACTCCTGATCAAGGCATCCATTATCGTCTCCGCGGCCAGCATTCCCGCCTTGATCGCGGTGTGAATGCCCTTCAAGCGCTCGCCGTTGAGCATGCCCGCGGAGTCGCCAATGATCATAACGCCATCAGACGTCAACTGAGGCATCGTATACCATCCACCCACCGGCATCGCCTTCGCGCCGTAACGAATCAACTTGCCGCCGGACAGCAACTCTTTTATCAGCGGATGAGTCTTGAAGAGCTGGAATTCATGATGAGGATCGATGCGCGGGTCCCGGTAGTCCAGCCCTACCGCAAGACCGATATCGATAAGACGATCGCGCATGCCGTAAACCCACGACCCACCGAATGTGTGCGAGTCCAGCGGCCATCCCATCGTGTGAATCACCGAGCCTGGAGCGAAGCGATCGTCGGGCATCTCCCAAAGCTCTTTAATGCCTACGGAGTAGACCTGCGGATCGCCGCCCGAGTCGAGCTTCAACCGGTTGATCAATTGCTTCGCCAGCGAGCCGCGAACCCCTTCGCCGAGCACGGTAACTTTCGCGGTAATATCGACGCCGGGTTCAAAGTTCGGCTTCGGCTTTCCTGTCTTGTCGATGCCCTTGTCGCCGGTGCGAACGCCGATAACGGCGTCGCCATCGTAGAGCATCTCCGCGCCCGGGAACTCAGGGAAAATGTTTACGCCTGCGGCTTCGCATTTCTCGCCGAGCCATCTCGTCAGCTTATTGAGCGAGACGACAAAGTTTCCATGATTGCGAAGCGGCGGCGGGAGTATTGGCAACGGTATCTTGCCGCGTTCTGTAAGAAAGTAGACGTGCTCTTCGCCGACCGGCGCTTCGAGCGGCGCTCCTTCTTTTTCGAAATCGGGAATAAGCTCGCGTAGGCTGATCGGGTCAAGCACGGCGCCTGACAGTTGATGGGCCCCGATCTCGGCGGCCTTTTCGATGACCGCAATATTTACCTCATCAAGCTGCTTTGAGCCCGATTGTCCAGCGCGTTCATTGTGCGCAGCAATTAGTTTGCTGAGTTGTAGCGCGCACGCGAGATTCGCCGGCCCCGCTCCTACGAGCAGGACGTCCATCTCGAGCGTTTCGCGTTCGATCGTCATAGCTTGCGTCAGGGATGATCCACCGATTGGCGGATTTGACTAGCACGGATCAGATCCGTGAACATCCGTCGAATCCGTCCAATCCGTGGTCTATTCCGCTAAGATCCTTCATTCTTGATTCGGTTTATTTCGGCAGTCAGCGCCGGAACAATGTCGAAGAGATCGCCCACGATTCCATAATCCGCGATGTCGAAGATCGGCGCCTCGCCGTCCTTGTTGATGGCGACAATCGTCTGCGAGTTCTTCATCCCGACGACATGCTGAATCGCTCCCGAGATACCAACGGCCAGGTACAATTTCGGCGAGACTGTCTGCCCCGAGCTGCCGATCTGCCGATCCATCGGCAGCCACTCGTTGTCGCAAATTGGACGCGAGGCGGCAATCTCCGCACCCATTGCTTGGGCGAGCTTCTGAACCATCTCGATGTTTTCCTGGCTCTTTATTCCGCGGCCGACCGCAACGATCAGCGGCGCCTGGCTCAGGTCGACCGCCTGTTTTGCTTCCTGGAATTTCGGCTCGAGCTGGGTTCGGATCTGAACATCGGTAAGATCGATTGCAAACGCCGCGATCGGCGCCGGCGAGTCACCGGCCTCCGCCTTATCCGCTCGATAAGCGCCCGCCTGAAACGAGGCGAGAATTGGAGGCTCGGCGACCACTCGCACGTCGGTGTTGATCTTGCCCTGAAAGATCTGCCGCGTGAACGCGACTTCATTTCCTTCGACCCTGAAGCCGACGCAATCGGTGACGAAGGTTTTCCCAAGCGACGCCGCGAGCCTGGGCGCAAAGTCCCGGACCTGGTAGGTATGGCTGAGGATGACAAATCGCGGATCGAGCTTCGCGACCACTTGCTTGAGCGCCGCGACGTAACCGTCGGGCGTGTACTCCGAGAGCTTGTCATCTTCTACGGTGTGAACGGCGTCGACCTTCTTGGCAGCAACTTCAGCCGCGACAGCGTCGATAGCTTTCCCAAGCACGGCCGCCGATAGTTTTTCCCCCGTGGCCGAAGCGATGCCCTGCGCCGCTACCATTGCTTCAAACGAGGTGCGATTGAGCACCCCGTCACGCTGTTCTATGAAAAGAAGTATTCCCTGGCTCATCAGTTCTCCCCAAAGAGATTGCCGATTGGCGATTTGCGATTGCCGATTTCGGGTCAATCGGAAATCGGCAATCGCAAATCGAAAATCAAATCACTCTTGCGTCGAAACGCAGTTTCTCGACCAGCTTTGCGGCGGCTTCGGCGGGTTTGCCTTCGATAAACTCTGTGCGCTTGGTCTTCTCGGGCAGATAGGCGCGTTCGATTACCTGCGCCGGCTTCAACTGGTCAGCGCTCAACCCGAGGTCGGCTGCTTTGACCTCGCGAATCTCTTTTTTCTTCGCCGCCATGATTCCTTTCAGCGTCGCATATCGAAGCTGATTGATCCCCGATTGAATCGTCAGCAGCGCCGGCATCGGAAGTCGAACCCATTGAAACCAACCGCTCTCGAGCTCTCGTTTCACGCGAACGGCGCCTTCTTCGGGTTGCACTTCCATCACGATGGTCGCGCTCGGCAGCGCCAACTGTTCAGCCACTATCAATCCGACTTGCGCGAAGCCGTAGTCGTCTGATTGCAGGCCCGTCAGGATCAGATCGTACTTCTCATCTTTTAAGGCAGCCGAAATCGCGCGCGCGACCGCGGCCGAATCAGTGGCTGTATCGAAGACCGAGTCGAACAAATGAATAGCCCTGTCCGCGCCTTTTGCGAGCGCTTCTTTGATGGATTGCCGGGCGCGCTCCGGGCCGAGCGAGACCACGACTACTTCGCCGCCGTGCTTCTCTTTTTGGCGGAGTGCTTCTTCGAGCGCGTATGCGTCGGCCTCGCTCATCTCGTAGCTTATATCGCGCTCGTCGATCCACTTACCATCGGCGCCGATTCGCAAAATCGAATCCTTCTTCGGCACCTGTTTCAAACAGACGACTATATTCATACTAGTCCCTTATTTAAGATCTAAACGGCGGGCCCTGACTTCCTGCCGTCGAATGCACTGTTCCAGCGATAGACCGTTGCGGTGAACCGGAGCCTGGTATTTGTTCGCCGACGGTTAGTTCACCCTTCCTCGATGTTGGTCTTAGGACGGGAATCAGGACCTGGCAAGCGCTTCTCAAATTTCAGAAACTCGATCTGCAACTGCATAGCCATCTTCTCGCGCTCGCTCGCATCTTCCCGTTTAGCGAGTTGTATCTCGTTATTAAGGTGTTGAACTGCCAACGTGAGTTGCACAATGTCCCGCCGGATATCTTTAACGTCGTTACGGGTTTGTTCTAAGTCTCTCGCAAGGGTGATGACAGTTTGGAGCAGTGTCCATATCTTGTCCCACATAGGTCACGCGAATCCTAGTTCTGCAATCATGCTTCGAGTGGTCGCTTTTTGCTGGTCAATATCCGACTGCACCTGCTGCATACGGCTTCTTATCTCCTCGATTTCGGCCAACGACTCATCGAAGATCGTCTCGATCTCTTGAGATTCAACGATCTTTTTCAACAAGGCATCCCAGTCAACCGACGGAATTGGATGCTCTATTCGGGCAGCAAGCGACTTTTGAATCTTGTTTATCGTTCTGTAAACCGTTTTCACAGAGACACCCAGTTCCCGAGCAATTTCTTCCGCGCTTACTCCTGCAGCCCACTTTCCAAGTACGATTCGTGACCTAAAGTCCAGTTCGCTAATCGCTTCCTCCAAGGCTACGTTAATAGTTTGATTCTCAGAAGTAACCAGGTCTCGTTCCGCAACAACGGTTTCGGTGTCGCGCATGCTGCGCAGACTTCTCTCTGTATCCAGATATGAGTGGAAGGCGATCTGATGTAACCAAGAATAGAAAGTCCGACGGTCTGTAAATTCCAGACTACTCGGCAGTCTGCGCCAAACCTGAATATACACAGACTGCTCCAGGTCCCGAGCATCTTGGTAAGAACCTTTTGCGGAATGTCTAACTACCGCCAAGCACAATGACCTTACAACCATTGTGAAATGACGATCAGCGAGAAGTCCTTCCAAAGCTGCTTCGTCACCCTTGGCGGCGCTCCGCGCGAGATCGTAGATGTAGTCCTCAGGGGAAGGCTCGCTTGAAAACTGTTCAACAGCCTCACTTATTTGGTTGCTCATTGCATAATCCCCTCATCATAAGCCCTTCGAACCTGGACGAGGCTCGAGGTTCTCAGTCGCCATCATAGCGCTTCATCAGGACCGCCGCGTTAGTTCCACCGAACCCGAATGAGTTCGACAGCGCGTATCGCATCGGCCGCCGCCGCGAGACATTGGGTACATAATCCAGATCACACTCGGGATCAGGCTTCTCATAGTTCGCCGTCGGCGGGACGATCTGGTCACGCAGCGCCAGCGCGATTATGCCTGCCTCGACGCCTCCGGCTGCGCCCAGCAAGTGCCCCATCATCGACTTCGTAGAACTTACCGGAATCGCGTATGCCGAGTCGCCGAACACGCGCTTTATTGCCATCGTCTCCAGCTTGTCGTTATAAAAAGTCGACGTCCCGTGAGCGTTGATGTAATCGATATCCTGCGGCTCGACGCCGGCGTCCTTTATCGCGTTTGTCATTACACGAACGGCGCCGTCGCCGTTTTCCGAAGGCTGTGTAATGTGAAACGCATCACTCGACATTCCGTACCCGGCCATCTCGGCATAGATCTTTGCGCCACGGGCCAGCGCGTGGCCGAGTTCCTCTAGGACCAGCACACCCGCGCCCTCCCCGATCACGAACCCGTCGCGATCCGCATCAAAGGGCCGGCTTGCGTGCTCCGGATCTTCGTTGCGGGTCGAGAGCGCCCGCATCGCGGCGAATCCGCCCACGCCCATGGGAGTAATAGCGGCTTCAGCGCCGCCGCACACCATGGCGTCCGCGTCTCCACGCTGGATGATCTTGAAGCTGTCGCCGACTGCGTGAGCGCCAGTCGAACACGCCGTACAGGTCGCCGAGTTCGGCCCCTTCAGCCCAAAGCGAATCGACACCTGTCCGGCCGCCAGGTTGACTATCGCGGCCGGAATAAAAAAAGGCGATATTTTGCCCGGCCCGCCCTTCAGGTACTTCTCGTGTTCGCGCTCGATTACTCCGAATCCACCGATCCCCGAGCCGATGTAGGTCCCAAACCGCGTGGAATTCTCATCGGTCACTCGCAGCCCCGAATCATCCATCGCCTCCTGCGAAGCGGCGACCGCATAATGAATGAAAGGGTCCATCTTCTTGACTTCTTTCTTCTCGATGAACTTCAGGGGATCGAAGCCCTTGACCTCGCTGGCGATGCGCACTGGAAACGCGGAAATGTCAAAGCGGGTGACGGGACCGACGCCGCTGCGGCCCGCGAGTAAGTTAGACCACACTTCTTCCTTGGTATTACCCGAGCCGCAGATGAGACCCATGCCTGTGATTACAACACGACGGTTCAAACCTTACCTCCAAACCTGAGCCGGCGCCCGAATACTACGGTTTTGCATGCTTGCTGATGTAATCGATCGCATCGCGAACGCTCTGGATCTTTTCGGCGTCCTCATCCGGGATCTCGATGTTGAACTCTTCCTCAAATCTCATGACAAGTTCAACCGTATCCAGCGAGTCCGCGCCGAGGTCATCAATGAAGCGCGCATTGGGCGTCACTTCGCCTTCGTCTACGCCGAGCTCGTCGACGATTATCGTTTTTACTCTCTCCTCAACAGAACCTTCTGCCATTTGGTAGCCTCCTGAGAAAATGTCCGACAAACTCAGTTTGTCGTAGCTTCTGAATGCTCATCAACGAGCTGCGACAAACTGAAGTTTGTCGGACCTCGCCGTGTACGTTCAAAATCGATTATGACCGATGAACCGGGAATGCCCAAGCTCACCGTAAGAACTTTGCTCCTCATTGTCCTAAAGCCGCCGCGGTTGCGTCGAGCGACTGCATATCCTCTACATTCATTATCTGACACTGGCGGCTGATCTGCCTAACCAGCCCCGACAGGACCTTGCCGGGTCCAACTTCTACAAAGCGGGTAACGCCTTCGTCGAGCAGCCGTGTGATTGATGCACTCCAGCGCACCGGCGACGCGACCTGCCGAAGCAGTGAGTCGCGCGCTCCGGCGCCCGATGTGGTCACTTCCGCATCGACATTTGTAACGAGCGGTACTTTCAAGTCCGAGAAGACAGTCTCCCTGAATACTGTCTCGAGCTTTTCGGCGGCGGGTTTCATCAATTCGCAATGAAACGGAGCGCTGACCGCAAGCATCACCGCGCGCTTCGCGCCCTTCGCTTTGGCCAGATCGACTGCGCGTTCTACCGCAGACCTATGGCCAGCGATTACGGTTTGATTCGGCGAGTTGATGTTCGCCGGGGCGCACACGCCGAGTTCCGCAGCTTCCGCGCAAAGAGCCTCGACGATCTCGATATTTATTCCGAGAAGCGCAGCCATCGCCCCTTCTCCCCGAGGCACTGCTTCCTGCATATACAACCCGCGTTTTCGCACCGCCCGAAGCGCATCCTCGAACTGCAAAGATCCCGCAGCCACTAGAGCGCTATACTCTCCGAGCGAGTGGCCCGCAACAAAATCGGGATGCGCTCCTCGCGATTCAAGAGCTCTGAGCGCGGCGATTGACGTAGCCAGAATCGCCGGCTGCGTGTTGACGGTCAACCTCAGCTCCTCTTCGGGTCCTTCGAAGCACAGGCTCGCCAATCTAATGCCGAGCACGCGATCGGCTTCCTCGAACACGCGACGAGCGGCCGATTCCGACTCGGCCAACTCCTTGCCCATCCCAACTTCCTGCGAGCCCTGCCCTGGAAATAAGAAAGCTGTTCGCATAGTCATTGGTCATTGGTCATTGGTCCTTAGTCCTTAGCCATTGGTCATTGGTCACTAGTCATTGGTGAGCGTTCCGGCTTCAACCAATGACCAAGGACCAAGGACCAATGACCAATGACTAAGGACCAATGACCAATGACATTTCATCGATGTCCCTCATGACTCGCAACGATTGCCTCACCCAACTGCGCTTCGATGCGTCCGTTGACCTCGCCCATGCAATAGGTGCGGGCGACGGCGATCGCGTTACGAATGGCTTTTGCGTTGGACCGGCCGTGACATATGACCGCAACGCCCCGGATGCCCAAAAGCGGCGCCCCGCCGTATTCAGCATAATCGAGCTTTTCTTTGAACCTTTGAAACGCCGGGCGCGTGAGCACTGCTCCGGCCTTGGTCTGAAGCGACGCTTTTAGCTCGTGCTTGAGCAGCAGCATGATGAATTCGAAGACGCCTTCACTCACCTTGAGTGCCACGTTGCCGGTGAACCCGTCGCAGACCACCACGTCAACCTGACCGGTGTACATATCGCGCCCTTCTACGTTGCCCACGAAATTGAGCGATGAGCCTTTCAGCAACTTAAAGGCTTCCTTGGTCAGGTCGTTGCCTTTGATCTCTTCCTCGCCGATTGAAAGCAACCCGACTCGCGGATTACTCACGCCTACGACAACGCTGGAATAGAGCGAGCCCATCACCGCGAAATCATAAAGGTGTGCCGGCTTGCATTCGGCATTAGCGCCTACGTCTAGGATGACCGTTCCATGTCCGGTGAGAGTTGGAAGCACTGCGGCGAGAGCGGGACGATCGACCTTCGGCAGCGCGCCGATAACCAGTTTCGAGGTCATCATAACCGCGCCGGTGTTGCCCGCGCTCACAAGCGCCTGGGCGTGCCCGTCGCGCACGAGCTTCGCAGCAACACGAATCGAGCTGTTCTTCTTGCGGCGCACTGCCACCGCAACCGGATCATCCATCGTGATGACCTCGGTAGCATCAACGATTTCGATGCTTGAACTTCGCCACGACCGTCGAGAACCGCCGAGAGCCCGGCTCCTGCGATGCTTATCGAGTTCGGCTTGAATTTGTTCCGATCGCCCGACCAGGATGACCCCGACGCCCAAGTCCCGCGACGCTTCAATGGCGCCTTCCACTTCACTTGCGGGAGCGTAATCGCCACCCATTGCGTCCACAGCGATCTTAAGCATAAGGGCCTGGAATTGCCGATTGCCGATTGTCGATTGCCGATTCCCGATTTCGATTTTGCGTCCGCGAATTCGGCAATCGCAAATCGGCAATCGGAAATTTGCTTACTCTTCTTCTTTCTTTGCAATGACCACGCGACCGCGATAGAACCCGCACTTCGGGCACACGCGGTGCGGCAGGCGAGGCTCACCACAGTGAGGACAGTTCCCGGACAGAACCGGCGTAAGATGATCGTGCGCCCTGCGTTTGCCGGTGCGCGACTTGGAATGTTTGCGTTTTGGATTTGGCATTATGTACTCCGTGTATCTCCACGTACTCCTGATTATCAGTGCAGTTTAGATTTCAATTCGCCAAGCGCAGCCCACCGCTCATCCGCCCGGTCGAGTCCGCAGCCGCATTGGCCCTCATTCAAATTTGCGCCGCAGTCCGGGCACAGGCCCTGGCACTGTTCGGCGCAAAGGCGCGTCATCGGCAACGCAAGTTCTACCTGCTCGCGCACCACATCATCGAGATCAATCGTTCCACCCTGATAGAAGCCGATCGAAAGATCGTCGGCGCCCAGTTCTTTCTCATCGCCAGCCTTGAGGGGCGGCACATAGAGAAGATCAAACGATTGCTCGACGGGAACGGATAACGGCCTCAGGCATCGGTCGCACTCAAATCGTACGACCGCATTCACGCTTCCAATCAGTTCGACCTCATCTCCCGCGCGGGAGGCCCGCAGATTCAACTCGCAGCGGCCGATGAGGCTAGCCTCTTCCCCGGCAAGCGCGGGTTCCCCTTCCGGGTAGACATATTGAAGACTGAGCCCTTCGTCCTCGCTTATCTTAGCTACTGCTACGTTCATCCCCGGATCTGAGCGCTGCGAGAGCTGTACTGTCGCGATCACAAAGAAAAGCTCCGTGCGCAAAAGATATTCATTATATAGTTGGTAACTCGATTGTCAACCAACGCATCTTCCTGGTAGTGGGTATTAGCGTGTTGGTCGCCCAACTTCTGGTGTTCCTCGGCGTCCTCAGCGTCCTCTGCGGTTGATTCCCCAGCACCGAGCCAGGATAAACCGCGGAGGACGCTGAGGACGCCGAGGACAGCTTGCCGGCACGCACTAATGCACCACGCACCACTCCCATCTTTAGCTCACTGGCAACTTCCCGGGGAGTGTCCCACTCTTGTGTGGGTTTTCTTTGCGATCGGCCCTTCGCGGTTGGGACGCTTAGACGGTTCGCGGACGATGGCAGGTTTCTCCTCGAGGGCATAGGGCGGAGACAATCCGCCCGGGGCCGGGAACTGACGGCCGAACTATGAACATGGCTTGCTCCTAATGGTGCGTAACGCGAACAATTGGGAACTTTGTGCTTACTGGGACGTGATTAAACCGGGTATAATTATGGGGAGCGAATAATCGATACGAGGAAGACACGGCCCGAATGGCAGCAGTCACTCACCAGGCGCAAGCGATTGAACTGAGCGGCAGCCGGTCGGTAGAAGCAGCAAGCGATCACGAACTGCTAGCCGCGATTCGCGACGGCGATGAAGTCGCGTTTCAGGAGATAGTGCGCCGATACCGCAATCCGATTACGAATTTCGTTTACCGAATGCTCGACGATTACGACAGGTCCGTGGAACTGGCACAGGAGACATTCATAAGGGTATATACGAGCGCATCGCGTTATCAGGCGAACTATAGCTTTTCTACTTACATCTACCGGATCGCTACAAATCTGGCGATCAGCGAGCTTCGCCGGCGCAAGCGGCGGAAAATGGTTTCGCTGTTCTCGCCTTTTACCAATGACGAGGGCGAAGCGATCGAGCTTGATCCGCCCGATTTGAAAATGCTCCAGGATGAAACTTTGATCGCCAACGAGCGTCGTAGCGCGGTCGCTCGCGCGATCTCGTCCCTGCCACAGAAGTACAGAGCTGCGATTGTGCTTCGTGACGTCGAGGGGTTGAGCTATGACCAGATCGCCGAGACGTTGAGCCTGTCGGAAGGAACCGTTAAGTCGCGAATTAACCGGGCGCGGAATCTTCTCAAGGAGAAGTTGAGCGCCTACATGTGAAACACAAACAACGGGTGAACCAATGATGGGTTGTAACTACATCAAGAAACTGATTGACGAAGCCGATAAGTCAGACCTGCTTCCGTTTGAGGCGAGCCAGCACATCGGCGGCTGCGTCGATTGCGAACGCTTTGCCGATGACCGTGCGAAACTTCGAGGATTGTTGGCATCGGAAATCCGGGTAACAGCGCCAATGAATTTCGACGCGATGTTGAAAGCCCGGCTGGCGAAGGCAAAAAATCCAAGCGTGTTCGCGTGGCTTAGCTCGCCGGGCTATATGCGGCTCGGAACGGCAACCGCCGGCTTAGCGCTGATGATCTTTGCCGCGCAATATGCCGGTTTGTTCTCGGACCGCTCGAACCAGTCAACGGAGTCGAGAGCGCGGATAACTGTGCCGCCAGCCTCGCAAACCGGGCCACCCACCGCGCCGCCAACATTCCAAACTAATCCTCCACTCGGGGGTGCGGCGCCGGTCGTGATCGCAGGCGCCGCGTCAAAACCGCGCCAATACTACCCGCAAAATGTTAGAGCGGGACGAACGGACGTGGCGGCGCGCGGACGGACTGCGCCAGGTGCCTATTTCACAGCCGAAGACGGCGGAGTCGTTTTGGTTCGTGGTCGTAACGGAGACATGGATGTTCCTATGCCTACCGTTAGCGTAGGCGCACAGCCGCTCTTATATGTAAGCGCAGGCCAACGGGCGGTACGCAGCGCAGGTACTTCTTTCTAGATCCGTAAACGCGGGACGATGTGATTTGGAAAACAGGCTTTCATGAGCAGAAGCACTTTCATGAGCAGAAGCACTTTCATGAGCAGCAGCATAAGGGCAATTCTGATTCTGATGTTTTCATCGGCGGCGCTTGCGCAATCGCCCCAACCACCTCAAGGCGATGGAAAGGTCGCCGTCCCGTGGGCGGTATCCGTCGTTCATACGATCGACGTTCAGAAGATGGTCGCGTTGATGCGCGAACAGCCGAGCCTTCGAGTCGGCGTCGCCGGCAGCGCCCCGCGTTACATCTACAACGTGACTACCGGATTGGTGGTGGACGATCAGGGCCATGTAGTCACGAGGCTTTCGAATCTCGATCTGGCGGATAAGGACCAGAAGCTTTCCGTCAGCACCAATCAGGGAATGACGCTCGAAGCCAAGCTGATCGGCATCGATTTAGCCACCGGGTTCGCCGTTCTGGATGTTGCGTACTTCAAATCAACGATGCCGAGGCTGGTTACGGTCAGCGGGCTGCTGAACGGCGCGCCGGTCAAGATCTTGAGCACCGACGTTATCCCCACGTCCACATCCGAGCGAGTCTATCTTTCGCCGGCGATCACGGTCTCTGAAGGTCATGTCGCCGCCGACAGCATGTACTCGAAAGCACGCGGCGCGTTGACCCTGCTATCCGAGTCCCTGCTTGCCAGGTGCGACAGCAGCGTTGTCGTCACTCCTGAAAACCAGGTTGTCGGAATGGCCCAATACGCGGGCTTCGGGCGGGCTTACCTTTATCCGATCGACTTCATCCGGGATACGATTGCAAAGAGAGTCATCGAGAAGAATGACAACGTACCGGCGGGGTGGCTTGGGGTGACCGGGGACAGCCTGACCCAGCTTTCCGACTCGGATTTCGCGCCTCTCGGTCTGCAACGCAGGGCGGGCGTGATTGTGCGACAGGTTACTTCTCAAAGCGCCGCCGCTCAGGCCGGCATAGTGCCAAACGACGTGATTATCGGCCTGGATGACTTTGATATTGCGGGAGCCGCCGATCTAAAAGCCACGCTCTCAACCCTGCCGGCGGGACGCTCGATCAAGCTGCGGGCGATCAGGAATCATCAGCCAGTGGAGATCAAAGCGGTTCTGGGCCCGCGACCGAATAGCGAACCGGTGTACTTGCTGACACCGTTCGACCAACCATGGGAGGCCGCCTCCGCACAAAGAGATCAACTCGATAAGCGGCTCGAAGAATTGACTGCGCGATTTCGTGCATATCACAACAGCCCGCCGTCTCGAGAAACTAATGAAGCCATTCGCGAGTTGGAAATTGAGATCCGGCACATCTACGATAGTCTGCGCGCGCTTGGGCCCGAGACCGGCGCCGCAACGCCGAAGCCCGTGCAGCAGGCTTCCCGCCAGACGTATCCTGACGCCCAATTTACCGGCGAGCAGGACGTGAGCTTTCGAGCCGGCTTTACGGCTCGCGCTCTCAACCCGCAGCTCGCGGCGACCCTTCAGGCAAGAGGTGGAGTGTTGATATCGAGCGTTGCGAAGAATAGTCAGGCCGAACGCGCGGGACTCAAAGCCGGCGACGTAATCATCGGTAGCCAGGAACGAGTACTAATGAGCGCCGCTCAACTCCAGGCGCTTCTCTCGAGTCAGCGAAGCCCGATCTCCCTAAAGGTGGTGCGTAACAAGGAAGCGATCGTCGTGAGTCTCAACCTTGAGTAAGCGTTTCCCCGCTATCACATTCCAATCCACAGCTTGCATACGAACATATTTGGAGTGCGGCGCGGTCTGTGCGTACGCGCCGCTTTGGCTCTTGGTGGCGATTCAAAGCAGCCAAAGCGGCGCGTATGCACAGACCGCGCCGCACTCCAAAAAAATAGGACACCACCGGTTCCTTCCGTCCCTTGCGGCTGGCTGTGTCGCTGTGATACTTACCTTGACTCGCTAATGAACATTTCGCTGCCCCGCCACCGGTGGTTATTGATAACCATATTAGCTTTCGCCGTAACGCCTTACTTCCTTTGTCTGGGTACATCCTCGTTGTGGGATTCGAATGAAGCTTTCTACGCCGAGACGCCTCGGGAAATGATCGCAGCGGAAGACTACGTCAATCCCACTTTCAACTATCGCGTGCGTCTCAACAAGCCGCCGCTCAGTTACTGGATAGTTGTGCCGTTCTACAAGATCTTCGGCGTGTCGGAGACATCGGAGCGGCTTCCGATTGTGCTGGCAGCTCTAGTAATGATCGCTACGGCATTTGGCCTGGGACGCCTCTTCTTTTCGATGGATGCGGGCCTGCTGGCGGCGATCGGCCTGGCGACATCGCCACGGTTTCTGATGTTCTCGCGCCGAATAATGATCGACGTCTACGTTGCGATGTTTATGGCGCTGGCGCTGTTGATGTTTGCGATGGCTTACAAACGGCCTGAGAAACGACGGTTGTATCTATTGCTGATGTACGCCTGTATAGGTCTCGGCGTCATGACCAAAGGCCCGGTGGCGGCATTGCTTCCCGCGGTCGCGGTCCTGGTGTACTTCGCGATCGGGCGGCGACTGGGCGAGCTGCGCCGGATGATGCTACCCACGGGAATTATTGTCGTTGTGTTACTCGTATTGCCGTGGTATCTCGCCATCTACTTTCAACACGGCTGGGGCCATATCGAAACCTTCATCATCAAAGACAATCTGTCGCGATACATGCAGCCGCTTTGGGGGCCGCATCGGGGGATCTTCTTTTACCTCCCGGTCGTCATCGGCGATTTCTTCCCCTGGTCGGTTTTCCTGATCCCGCTTTGTTGGGCGGCGCTAAGGCGTCTTAGGCCTTTCATGCGGCATTCACCAGAAACCGCGCCAGCGGAGCGCCGTCAGTGGGACGATTACGCCCTGCTGTTAATCTGGATCGGCGTGATCGTATTGTTCTTCTCTCTGTCGAGAAGCAAAGAGGATTTGTACGTTCTTCCGATTTATCCAGCGGCGGCCGCGTTGGTCGGCAGTTCGATCTCACGCTGGTTTGGTCAGGAACAATTTCGCTGGAAGAGCGCGCTGCGCTGGACCACCTTGTGCCTGGCGGTGATTATGATTGCCGCAGCCGGCGTCCTTCTTTTCTTATTTGACAACAGTACTCAACCTTACAGCCTGGCGGGGACACTGCTGATCGGGAGCGCCGGAATTGTGGGCGGGGTAATCGCCGCCGGCGCGACAATCCTCAACAAGCCGCGTTTGGCCGTATTGACGACGGCGATTACGGTGGTCGGCTGCAACTGGGTCTTCGTGCTGCACACGCTGCCGGATTTTGAGCGCTATCGGCCTGTACAAGCGCTCAGCGAAGTGATCGCCGCTGAAGCCGGGCCCGATGCGCTGGTCGGTTATTTCAGGGCGTCCTACCCGAGCATGGTTTTTTATCTGCGCAGGCCGATCTTTGAATACGTAGCGCCCGGGGAGCCGACCGCGGCGCGCATCCTCGAGCAAAGCCAGCTCGAGGCAGCATTTTCGTCGGGCAAAGAGGTGTTTTGCCTGATGACCGCGAGCGAGTATGAGGCAATAAAACCGCTGCTTCCGCCCGAGACCCGCGTGCTTGCCAGTCATCCGATCTTTAAAGTAAAGTTGAAGGGCATTCTTGACCGAGGCGAGCTTCCTCAAGTGGTGCTAATTTCTAACAAAGGCGGGCCAAACATCGCACGATGAAGAAGACCGGTTTAACACTTCTGAAGATCGTTTTCAGCGTTGGTATTCTGGTCTACATCTTCACCAGAGTTGTTCACATCCAGGACCTTTGGGCGAACCTGAAGGAGGCGAGCGTCTCTTATCTCGTAGCCGCGATTGCCCTCTATTTTTTTGTTCAAACCATCAGCGCGTATCGATGGTACCTGCTGCTAAAACCGTTGGAGATCGAGACCGGTTTCCTCAAAATTCTCGGCCTTTACTATCTCGGAATGTACTTCAATTTTTTCCTTCCGTCGGCCATCGGAGGCGACGTAGTAAAGGTTTACTACCTGCACAAGGAGACCGGCAGGCTGAGCGCCTCGACTGCGTCGGTATTCCTTGACCGAGACATAGGGATGGGCGGACTGCTGGTGGCCGCGATAGCGGTTTCAGCATACGGCGGAACGCGCATTGAGGGATGGCTGCTGGCTCCGATGTTTGCGTTAATCGGGGTCGCCTTCGTCGCTGCTAATCTTGCGTTGTTCTATCGGCCGACCTACAACCTTCTCCATCGTTTCCTGAGCTTATTCAGGATGAAGAAGGTTGACGAGAAGGTAGAGCGTTTGTATGACTCGTTTAACGCCTACCGGGGCAAATGGAGTCTCGTCGTAGCTACGTTAGCTTTGTCTTTGGTAATTCAGGCGGGGTGCGCGTTTGTGAATATGCTTACGGGCGAAGCGATTGGGCTCCACACGCAGCACGGATGGATTGACTACATGGTGTTCATCCCGGCCATTGGACTGACGGGGATGATCCCACTATCGGTTAACGGGGCCGGCTGGCGCGAGTGGTCCTACATACTTCTGTTTGGCGTTGTCGCCGTCGGAGTGGATCCGCAACAGGGCAAGGCCCTGGCAGCAACTCTGTCTCTCCTATGGCTTGGCATCATGGTCGTCACCAGTCTCCCCGGTGGGATCATTTACATTGCAAGGGGAGGCCGAAAGAAGAGTGGGCCGGCCTACGAAATTGACGTAGAAAAGAGCAGCGTCGTTTCAGCGATCAACCCGTCATGAGGTGACGAATCGGCTGCGACGATTTGATTGAACCCATCGCCGGCTCGGGCGTTTTGGAAGGGAGCAAGGAAGAGACTCTTAATGGAAATGAAGTTCAGCACACGTCCGATTGGAAGGCGAGTTGGGACATTGTTTGGCAGATTGGTTGGCCTGTGCATTGTGGCAACCCTCATTTCGGGCATCGTACCAGGACAGGAAAAGCAAAAGCAGTCGTCGGATTTAAGCCCAAAGAAGCTGCGCGAGATGGAAAAGCATGGGTTGAGACCTCCAACATCCGGCCCTTCCTTCTTCATCGGTCCCATCGAAGGGAGCCAGCTCTTCAGCGTCTTACTGGCGGACGGCAGCGGGCGATCCGTGAGCGGCTCGTTTAACGAACATCAGATCGAAGTGTTTGAAGCGGTGCTCCAGGCAGCAAAAGACTTCGCGCTAAACGATGAGTCTGTCGGTACGTCGGCGCCGGTCACCACCAGGCTGATGGATCAACATGAGTGGTCGCTTTTCGTCGACGTTTCAAAGATCAATAAGCAGAGCCGCCTCTATGTATCGCTCGTATCGGTCAGCGGACGAATGACTGCGCCGGCCGGCGAGATAACTCGAGGGGGCAAGAATGAACGAGCCCCGCTCCTGTTCGACATCCTGTCTCGGGTTCGCGACGCCAGAGCCGGCATCAAGCCGCAACAGTAACTTCCTATACAATTCTACATCTTCTGCGGATCGAGGTTTCTGAGGCGAGGCATGTCTGCGCGGACCTGGCGGCCAATTCGTGTCCGCCGGGTCACACCGGCACTCGGCGAGTAACTATCAGGTTTTCGACTGTACCTACGAAGGAATCAAAATCAAACGGTTTCGCGGCGGCGGCGTCTGCACCGGCTTCAATTGCCTGACGCGCCGCTTCATCTCCGAAAGCAGTGACCACGAGAATCGCAGTGCCATCCAGCAGACTCTCGTGTCTCACCTTCTTCAGCAGCTCGATTCCGCTCATAACAGGCATGTTGATATCGGTTATTATCAAGTCCGGCATTTTCTCGAGTGCCGCGATGTAACCGCTCTCTCCATCGGACGCGGATATGACGTCGTACCCGCTCATCCGCAAAAGTTTCGCCAGAATGTCTCTCGAGTCAGTGTTGTCCTCAACAACGAGTATTCGGCCTTGTCCCCTTTTTGGAGCCCGCTTCTTCATCGCCAAACCGCCTTCCGCTTCAAACGAGCCGCTCGTCGGCCAATCTGGCTCAAGACCCGATGCCGGATCGAAGCGCGCTCACTACCAAAGGCGCCAGAACAGCCTTGCGCTCCGAAAGGATGAGGAGGACACGGGAGCCCGATTCGTAACCACACAGTAGAGACGAAAAGAGGGAGCTAAACGCTCCCTCTTTTTCAATCAAACGTCTTTTGCTGCGCCACGCGTCGTTTGTAAAAATAATTTCAATTATCGAGCGTGCGAGCTGTGGACGCTTGTGAGTGTTCGAGATTGAATATCCGAACTCGCTGTTCTCTCAACAACAACCGTGCCACGTTTCTCGGTTTTGAAGAGCTGATTTGCGAAAAGTATGCTTTTGACTTAATTATCGAAGAAAACTCAAAAACAAAACTCTCGACGAATGACCAATCACGATTAATATGGCTGACGATTCTGCTCTGATACTCACATTCGTATCACAACATTGAGACAGGATTGAACATTCAACGGGTTAGACCCTGGAATTTGATTGGAGCCGCTCGATATCAGGTATCCAGAAATCGTACACCTGTGTACCGGAAAAACGCTCCACTCGTTGGAGCCCCATATCGCCCAGTGCATCCTCCCCGCAACCGAGAAATGTAAAGTGCGGAAGGTCACTCGGAACGGTTCGAAACCAGCCGTGGCCGGCAAGCAGGCTCTTGACGTCCATATTCTCGAATTCAGCTACATCAAAGGCGAGCTTCGAAAGGTGCTGAGATGCTCCGGGCGCGGCGACCGAATACAGGATCGACCTGTCAAAGAAGGTCCCGAAAAAAACCTGCTCGGTTTCCTCGAGGTTCAGGATCGGCGCCACCTGCTCAGGCGGGCTCAACTTCAAGATTGATGCGGCGGTGTTTGCGTCTACGCGCCCAAGCGATTCCCAATGTTGCAACCCGCGCATTACGTTTCGATTCCAGAGTCTCACCGTGTCCTCATACGACCGGCTCCCCGAATCAGCAGCTCGCGCTGTTATGGAACCTCCGCGACTTGCCATCTCAGCCGAAGCCGCCACGAGAGCCCCGAGCGCCTTTGCCTGGAGCTCAATCTCGTAGTTGCCGAAGAAGGCTCGATCGACCGGCAGCAAGGCCTGAAACTCGTTTACATCGCGCGGATCGTCGAACATGATCTTCGGCGGAGGCATCGCGGTCGTGATGAAGATCGCACCGTACTCGGCGAAGAGACGCCTCTCAACCGGCGATGATAATTTGGAGAAATGCTCTATTAGCGACGTATGCATTGAAAGTTACCGCGCCGTTCTACGCTCCGGCTAAAGACGGGCGGCGACTAACCGTAACACTGGTTGGCGGGAGTCTTCAAAGTCTTCGAGAAAGCCCGGAATCGACGCGCCTCAGACTGCTCTAGAGAGACTGTGTGAAAAGTTCGTAGTCCGGCCTTCAGGCGGAAGTTTGTATCTGTATTTACGCTGAATTACGAACTCCCGCCTGAAGGCCGGACTACAAACATTGCAAGTCGCGATAGCGGGGAAAACTATTGACTGTTATACCGGTCTCACTTACGATCCCTACAGTTTAGCCAGGCTGTTTGTCTCACGTTTTGCCCCTTCGATCAATCCTGTAAAAGCCTGCCCCTCAAATCGATCAACACATTTATTTTGACGCGGAGTAGAACGTAAAAGATTCGGCGAAAGCATCGCCGGTCGTGCACGCGTCGCTGGAACCGGGTTGCCACTTCTTGCAGACTGGAGCATTCATTCAATGGCTAGACACTCACTTCGAGTATTCCCTGTAGCGCTATTCCTCTTCGCACTAATCCTAACCGGCAAGCTTACCGCGCACTCGGATTCATCCGTTCTGCACTCTGGCATGCACTCCGGTGAACGCGCAAACCCCGGTGTATTCGATGTCTCCTATCGCAGCAATTCATCGACTCACAAAGTGATCATCCAGGCGACGGAAACCGCATTGCGGGATTCGATCCTCGCCGAAGGAGGCTCGGTCCTTGAAGACTACGGCGCTTTCGTTTTGATGAAGGCTTCAGCCGCCTCCGCCGAGCGCGTTAGCGTCCAGTCTACGTCGGGGTCGAGCGTGCGAGACGATCTGAACGCGGTCTTACTTCGCGCTGGTCCGTTCGATACGCTCGAAGGCGAACCGATCTTTGCGAACTCGTTGGGCGAGCCGGACGCGGCAAACGAAGAACTCTATATTGTTCAATTCATCGGACCGGTCAAGAAGCAATGGGTCAGCGAGCTGAAGTCGGTCGCCGAAATTGTCTCTTACATTCCCAACAACGCATATATTGTTCGTGCGAATCGCGAAGGTCTTGCAAGCATCAAAGGTCTCGCAGCCCAGGGCTCCGTCGTGCAGTGGAGCGGCGCTTTCAAGCCGAGCTACAAGATCGCGCCGGAGATCTCCCTCGACTCAGATCAGGAAATCACAGTCACCGTTCAGCTCGCTTCGGCCGACGCTGCCGGCGATGTCCAGGAACTCGTCGCGCGCTCGTCAGCTTCAGTTGTAGGAACTCCTACAAATAGTTTGTCCTACACGAATGTTCGTTTGAGACTTCACTCGAGACTCATACCCGATGTTGCCCGCATGAGCAATGTGCTGTGGATCGAACCATGGATCGAGCCCGTGCTGCACGACGAAAAGCAGGGTCTAATCCTTGCCGGTAGATTGACCAGCAGCGAACCGGCTTCGAGTTATCTGGCCTGGCTTCAGTCAAAGGGAATCGCATCGACGCCCGACTTCACTGTAGACGTCGCTGACACCGGCATTGACCAGGGTGTGCTCGACCCTCAGGTCCTGCACAAAGACTTTCTCAATTCGGCCGGCGCAGCGCGCGTCATGTACGCTCGCTTTGTGGGCGCGTTCGATCAGGACATCGTGCCACAGGACACTCAGGGGCATGGAACCATCAACGCCTCAATCGTGGGCGGCTACAATACCGGTACGGGCTCTGCATTTGTGGATCCGGACGGCTTCAGGTATGGCCTGGGCACACATCCCTATGTGAAACTCGGGGTCACCCAGATCTTTGCTCCGGACTACACGAACCCGTCTTTCCGATCGATGGTGGATATGATGTACAGGGACGGGGCTCGAATATCGAACAACAGTTGGGGATCGTACAACAACACCTACACAACCGACTGTCAAACGTATGACTCGCTGGTTCGAGACGCTCAGTCCACGGTGCAAGGAAATCAGGAATTAACCGTCGTATTCTCTTCAGGCAATAAAGGACCAGGCGGACAACTCACATCTCCCGGCAATGCCAAGAACGTGATAATGGTGGGCGCAAGTGAAAACCTGAGAGCCGGTATTGATGGCTGCGGAATAGACGCCAGCGGCGCGGATGACATCATGTCGCTGATCTCGTTTTCATCCGGCGGCCCAACCGCCGACGGTCGAACGAGACCTGACATCGTCGCGCCCGGCACACACATTCAAGGCGCACGGTCGCAATCGCGCAGCTACAACGCCGGTGGAGTATGCGGCCCGGGCAACTATCCTCTCGGACAATCGCTTTACACGTGGTCATCCGGGACCAGCCATGCTGCGCCGGCAGTATCGGGCGCCGCGGCGATCGTAAGACAGCTCTTTCAGCAAGCGACGGGCAAGGCGCCCAGCCCCGCGATGGTGAAGGCTTACTTGACCAACTCGACTTCCTACCTGACCGGCGTGATGGCCGGAGACTCCTTACCGGGAGCTAATCAAGGATGGGGTTTGATGAGCCTCGCTCGCGCGCTGGATGGTGTTCCAAGAACGCTCGTCGACCAGGATCAGGTGCTGGCGAACACCGGACAAGTCTTCACGGTTCAGGGAAAGATAGCCGATCCAACCAAGCCGCTGCGCGTAACCCTGGCCTGGACGGATGCGCCGGGCACGCCTGTCGCGAGTCCCGTAGTCAATGACCTCGACCTGCAAGTGGACGTCGGTGGCAAAACATACTTAGGGAATCATTTCTCGGGCGCCGTTTCCGTCGAAGGCGGGACCGCAGACAGGCACAACAACCTCGAAGCCGTCTGGGCCCCGCTTGGGGTTTCCGGAAACTTCACGATCAGAGTTGTAGCCGCGAACTTAGCCGGCGATGGTGTGCCTGGCAATTCCGACCTGACCGATCAGGACTTTGCGCTGGTGGTCTACAACGTAGACTCGCCGACTGGAGGAGGCGGTCTGGTCGACTCACCGCCGAATGTAAACCTGACCACTCCAGCAGGAGGCGAACATTTTCTCGTCGGGAGCACTATTCGAATTCAGTGGAGCGCATCCGACGACAAAGGCATTCAGACCCAGAGGGTCGAGTTCTCACCGGATGGCCTCTCGTTCAGTCCGATCGCCTTGCTCGACGGCAACGCTCGCGCGTACGACTGGCGAGTTCCGGGTTGGCCAACAACAACCGCGCGGATCAGGGTCACAGCGCTCGATGGAGTCAACCTGCCGTCTTCGAGCATGAACTCGACGCCCTTCGAGATCGTAAGCGGTCCACCGGACACCACTCCTCCAACCGTGACCCTGCTCTCGCACAACGGGACCGACCCCGTGGGCGGCGGCTTGACCACTTCGATCAAGTGGAGAGAAGCGGACAATGTCGGCGTGCTTCGCCGAGTAGTCGAGATCTCGAGCGACAACGGCAATACCTACGAGAAGATCGCCGACTTAACCGCGCCGAGTATCGGAGACACGCAGACTTACGATTGGCAAGTGCCGGTAGACATGGAATCGCAAAAAGCAAAAGTGAGGGTTACGGTCTACGACGGCGCTGGAAACTCGGCGGCGGCCATATCGAAGAACAACTTCGACATATGGGCGATGCCATTTATCAACGGCGTGACCTACGACGAAGGGGATAAACCTGAGTTTGAATTGTCGGGCCGCAACTTCCGCGTCGGCGAAACCGATATCTGGGTCGATGACATGCCGTTGAAGAAGCTGCAATACGTGGACAAGTATTTTACCGGTAACGGCACGTATAAACACGTTTCAAGTTTCGACAAGAAGTTGAACAAGCGAGTGCCGGATCGAACGTGGGTCAAGGTGGTAGTCAAAATTGCGCGCACGGGACAGGTCTCTCCGCCTTTTGATTTCCGGCGCAAGCGGCCATCTTCATAAGTCCAACGTACATGTCCAACACACTTCAGTTTGTCGAGTTTTTACTCGGCTAAAGACGACAAACTGAAGTTTGTCGGACTTTCAGAACGCCGCACTTTGACCAGGCTCCTTGGCACATAAGCCAAGTCACTTCACAATCTCGAAATCGGTCCACTGAGTCACCGTGCGATACTTTTCTTTCGCCAGCAGATCGGTGATGACAACCTGGAATATGTGTTCTCCCGGCTGAGCGCTCTTCGCGAGCTTCATACTGCCCACGATGCTTATTCGTTTCCAATCCGTTTGAGGGTTGAGCCGCAACGGCACGGGCTCTCCCTCGTAAACAAGCTTACCATCGCGAAACAAACGAGTCTGCATCAATAACCTGGGAGAGTTGGTCCCCTTATCCACTTTCGCGTTATACACGCCGAAGGCATAGTTCAAATCACTTCCGGGCCGAAGCTTTCGCACTGCGGGGCCGGCTTCTACGCGTGCCTCGTCGTTCGCTCTTGCGTCGTCCAAATACCCCGACCGGTTCAGGTCGACAAGAAGGTTGTTGCCGCCGACGGCGATAGCCGAAAGAACCGCGCGGCTCTTGTTGACCTCGGGGACTTCAATGTACTGATTCGCGGACCCGATCTTCTCCGAATTTGTGTCTCGGACCGCGGTGCGAAGCTGATAAGCACCGGCCTTCTTAAGCGGAAGATTGATCTCGTAAACCAGCCCGGAGCGCAAAACTTGATCCAGGTTCTGCGCCCGGACGCTCAACGAATAAGTCTGCGTGCTCTGCTCGACGACCGCTCCGTTGTCGCCAAAAGCTATCGCCGCAACGTCAATCCCCGCGTTTCGCCGGCCCTCGATCTCATCGCTGAATTTAAGGTCCCTCGCGTCGATGTGAAGCAGAGACCGAACGAAGTAACCGGTCTGCGCATCATTGCCGAAGAGCGAGGTCAGTTTTAGATGAACGTCACCAGACGTAAACGGAGAAGTGACTGCCGCGGTCAACTGCTGCGATGGCGTCAGGCGGGCGGAACGCGCCTCTTCATCGGTAACGCCGAGGAACCCGCCGCGCGTGCGAACGCTAAGACCGGCGCGTTTCAACCTAATAGAAGTCTTGTGGAACGAAAGCCGACCTGCAGTCCTCTTGAAAGTCGTTTCGGCCGGTACGTAGCCAATAAGGTAATAACCGTTTTGATCGTCAAGGACGCGTCTGATCCCCCGGCTCAAGTCATTCGAACCTCCGACGAGAAAGCCTCCGGTCTCGTGAGCCAGATAATCAAGCCCGTTCTGGGAATCTCCAAGCTGGTTCAGCCGCCGCCGCAGAACATCGGCTCGCTGCTGCCAGTTCAGCGACCCGACGTCATCGCCGGCGCCGATCATCGGCGGCACAATCCCCCGCGGATCTATCGAGTAGATAACCACAGCCGAGCGGTTCGCCAACTCGATCAACCGGCGCAGTGAATCCGTCACGCGATCTGCCGGCTGCTGAAGCGAACCCCGCCGCACAAAAGCGTGACTCGGCACGTTGAGACCGTCCGAGATAAACATCACTGATTTGCGTCCCGGAAGCTCCCTCAATCCGCGCACCACGTAGTTGAGCGCGCCGAGGACGCCCACCGCGAAGATCTGTTCGCGGAAGTCTTCCGAATCGTCCCTTAGCTTCTGCTTACCTGCGTCACCGGCGTCGCTGATTGTGCCCTTAGTTTGGCTCTGGAGCGTTTCGTCCCTGATCGGCTCGAACGCGCCAATTTGCGCGGCTCTCGGATTCGAGCGAATCCTCTCAATTGCCGGATATAATTGCCGCTTGTCGGCAGTGAACTGTTGCAACGCCCCCATCCCGCCGCTGGCTCTTATGATCGCGACCAGGTCACCGGGTTTCATTTCTTCGTCAACAAACTTTCGAAGATTATATCTGACCGCCTCTGCGGAGCCGATCGAAATATTCAAGTCGTCGATCACAATCGCGATAGTTCGACGTACGTGCTCGGGTTTCAGGCGAACCGGCGGCGCCGGCACAGGGGCCGATTTACTGACGGGAGGCGTTAGGCGCGGCTCCGGAGTTACGGATGGCATTGTCGACACGAATGAAAAGTTTGTTATGAATTGTCGCTTCCCGTCTTCGTAGATTTCAAAATCGTCTTTCTGAAGATCGGTAACCGGTGCGCCCTTCTTATCGGTCACGACGGCGTCCACCTGGACCAACGTTACGGAAATTCGAACAACGTCTTCCTTCTCGGATGCCGGCTTCTCCTGACCGGTCTTCCCTGAGTCGCGTTGTCGAGGTTCGTTGGGATTGCTGTGCGACAGTGCCGGCGAGTATGCCGCCGACAGCACAACCCATAGGAGCACCGTGGTCATTCGCATCAGCAATCTCCTCAGCGAACTATCTCAAAGTCAATCGCGTTCGTGGTTACCTGCTCCTTCTCTTTTGCAAGCTTGTCGGTGACTATCAGTTGTAAGGCATACTCGCCCGGCACAAGTTCCTTACCCAGCAAAAGGCTGCCGCCCGCGACCAGCCGCGTCAGGTCTTTTTGCTGTCCCGGATCGAACGTGTTCGTTTTTCCGGTGAACACTTGCTTCCCGTCTCGAAACAGCCGCAGTTGGGTTTCAATCTGTGGGCGTCCAGTTGCCTTGTCGACTTTAGCATTGTAAAGAATGCAGGCATATTCCAGAGCCATTCCGCGCGCGAACCTGCGGACCGCCGGGCTCGCCTGTGGGTCGTCCTCTTCAACTTTTCCTTCAGTCGTGGGCGTCATCTGGGCTGACTTTGCGGTACCGGGATGTGTCCCACGAACAATCATGCCCGAAAGCACCAGCCGGCTTTTCTTGACGTCCGGTACCTCGATGAATTGGTTCGCCGAACCAACTTTCAGCGTCGCTGTGTCACGCACAGCGGTCCTCAGTTGATATGCTCCCGGCTTCTTGATCAGGAGATTAACCCGATAGAAAATTCCAGCTTTCAAGGTGTGCTCGAATTCTTTTTCGGTCATGTGTATGGTGTAGGCGCGCACGCTCTGATCGACGACGCGGCCATTGTCGCCGAAGGTAAATGCCGCGATCTCGAAGGACGCTTTGCGTTGACCGTTCGGTTCCTGCGCGAATGTCAGTTCGCTTGCGTCAATGTGAAGCAGAGAGCTGACGAACGCTCCCTTCTGCGCGTCGACGCCCAACATTGAAGTCAACCGTAACCCTATCTGTCCGGAGCTGAACGGCGAGGTGAGCGCGGCGAGCAAGCTCTGGCTGGAAGTCTTTTTGTCTTCATCATCGGTGACGCCAAAGAACCCGCTACGAGTCCGCACACGAACGCCGGGTCGATTCACCTTTACTTTGAGATCGTGAAAGCCGCGAGCCTTGTCGCGCTTGAAAGTCGAGTCTTCAGGTATGAACCCGATCAGGTAATAACTCTCCTGGTCTGTGAGCACTCGGCGGATACCTCCGTTCAAGTCATTTGTGTTCCTGACGAAGAACCCACCTGTCTGTTGCGCGAGATAGTTCAGGCCGTCCTGTGACTCGAAGAAATCGTCGCGCCGCCGCGAGTTATAGGCCCCCGGTTCTGATAACCAGATCCCGTTATCACCTCCACCTTCGCTTCTCAAACCAGAAGTTGACGTATCGAAATCTCCTGCCAGATTATCAGCCGCAGTCATAGTGAGCGGCTGCAATCCTCTCGCATCTATCGCATAAATAACTGCCGAAGACCTATTGGCAAGGTCTGTAAGATTACGCACCGCATCGCGAACGCGGAGGACGTTCTGCTCTCGGTTGTAGATCCGCAGGCCCTCCGAGAACAGCACCACTGATTTACGCCCGGGCAAATCTCTCAAGGCCCGTACGACGAAGTGCAAGGCGCCGAGCGTGCCGATCGAGAAAACTTCCTGGCGGAACTTATCCAGTTCGTCCGTCGCCCGCTCGGGAACTTTTCTTTTGGGATCTGACTGGCTTGCGTTGCTTTCCTGGTGAAGGATCTGGGTTGCGATTGGGTTCTCCCCGTCGTTGGTGACGGGAGCGAACGTGTACAGCGTGTTCGAGCTGGGGCTCCAGCGAACGCGTTCGATCGCCGCGTAGAGAATCCTCTTGTCTCCAGTGAACATTTGCAGCGCACCCATGCCTGCTCCCGTGCGAATGATGGCCACGAGATCGCCCGGTTGCATTTGCTCGTCAACGAATTTCTTGAGCGCCTGACGGACGAAAGGGCTGCTCTCGACCGTCAGAGTTAGATCATCCACAACCAGCGCGACCGTGCGGTCAATCTGGTTAGGCCGCAACCTCGCAGGCGGCGCCGGCACATTCTTCTCTGCAGGCTTTCTCGTGGGAGCAGTTTCGGGCGGCGGCGCCGGTCGCGGCGAAACATGAGAGAAGTTTGTGATCTGCTGGCGACGTCCGTCTTCAAAAAGCTCAAAGTCCTCTGGTTTGAGATCGGAGACTGGACGCCCTTTCCCGTCAGTTACTGCAACGTCAACCTGAACAAGCGTTACGGATATGCGAACGACGTCATCCCGTTTATTTTGCGTTGCGCTTTGTTGTTGCTGTTTGTCGCTGCCTGGAGCAGGAGGGTTTGCGGCGGGCGGCGGCTCTTGAGCAAGCCCGGGAATGAAGAACAACAGCATTAGTGACGCAGTGATGCCGAGATACAGTTTCATGCAACCCCCGTTGCGATTGTCCGTGACGAATCGCCTGGTATGCTGAACTCATTAACACGCTCCGCCCAATTCGAGAATCGAGTAGCGCGGCTCAGTTCATCTCGCGCAAGTGAGCGCGCGGCCGCCGTCGATGCTTACTGTAGCTCCGGTTATCCAGCCCGCGCGGTCGGAAGCAAGAAAGTAGATCAGGTCAGCAATCTCCTCGGGGCTACCGACTCGTCCCAGCGGGTGAGTAGTCTTGCTGTGCTCTAAGAACGCGGCGTAAGCCTCTTCGTTCATGCCGCCCGATCGATGCAATCCGCTCACGACGACACCGGGATTCACCGCATTAACGCGAATGCTCTTGGCAGCCAGCTCGAGCGCCGCGCATCGAGTCAACTGATCGAGTCCGGCCTTGCTCACACAATAGGCCAGCACACCCGGAAATGAGCGCGGCCCTGTCACGCTCGATACGTTCACGATGTTGCCACGCGAGCGCTCGAGGTGAGGCACCGCGAGTCTCATCAAATGAAAGATCGATCGCAGATTGATGTTCATCATCTCATCCCAAAGCTCGATCGACGTGTCTTCGATGCGGCCCGCTTTCAAAATGCCCGCGGCATTCACCAGCACATCCAGCCCGCCGAGCGCCTCGACGGCTTCCGCTATGCAGCGCTCGGTCTGGTCTTCCTGCGAAAGATCGGCGACGATGGCGAAGCCTCTCTTGTCATCGGAGGATGCAACTTCATTGAGCGCATTCATGCGGCGGCCTGCGATGGCAACGGCGGCGCCTTCGCTTAAGAATCGCTCCGCAGCGGCGCGCCCGATTCCGCTCGACGCGCCCGTCACTAATACCTTCTTCCCCATCATTTCATTGCCGGTATCATTCTGAATATTTACGTCCATATGAAAGCTCTCTTTCGATGAGCGAGTTTAGCCGATCACGCCTACAGAGCGAAAGCGCGAGCACTGCTCACGAGAGGCTGTGTGAAAGTCCGGCGAATCCCACCAACGCAGTTGGTGGTTCGTTCATACTCAGCCTACACGA
The DNA here is from genome assembly GCA_035607285.1 of Blastocatellia bacterium. GTDB lineage: Bacteria > Acidobacteriota > Blastocatellia > UBA7656 > UBA7656 > Onstottus_A. The sequence goes on from DATNBZ010000167.1 coordinate 115,995, forward strand.
AGCGCCGCTGCTGCTCGCTGCCGAATCCCACCAACGCAGAGACTGTGTGAAAAAAAGGCCTGCTTTTCCCTAGCCCAGGCGTTCACGCCTGGGTCGCGAGCCGGGTCAAGCTCGTAGCCCCGTTCACGGGGCTTTCCTTGGGCTTTAGCACGGCAGACTGACCTAGCGATCTAAGAATTTACCTAAAGGCGACGCAAGCCCGGTGAACCGGGCTAGATATCCGCGCTCTTACTCTTACCCAGGCGTGAACGCCTGGGCTATGCAAAAGGGACCCACCCTTTTCACACAGTCTCGCAGTTGGTGGGATTTGCCGGACTTTTCACACAGCCTCTGCGTTGGTGGGATTATCGGCATACCGATGTGAGCTGTCACATCCTTTTTCAGCAGCCCGCTAGAAAGCCAACGGGGCGACAAGAAGAAGACGGGGCGATGGGGCGAGACTGGCCCGTCACCCCGATCACGGCTTCCTCCGCTTCTGTCTTTCCTTCTCCAACTCGCGTTTCTTTCGCTGTTCCTCTTCGATCTCCAATGCCGACGGAGGAGGCGCGGCGAAAGTGATCTCCTCCCTGTATGTAGCGAAAACTGCTTTGCCGTTCAACAGTGCCGGCGAGAACTTGTACTGGCGAAAAGCGTCGACCGCGCGCTCGTCTATTACCGGATCGAGTGATCTCAAGATACGAATGTTTGTCATCTTGCCGTCGGGCGTTACCACGCCGCCTAACAATACCGAACCTCTCACGGCACGCCCGGCTTCAAACTGTGGCGGCACCCTCTCTACAGCAACCGGGGGCGTGAAGCGGTCGGATTCTTTTATCTGAACAGCGCCTCCGTATTCGTCAACCGGACGCGACAACTCCTGCGGCCGGTTTCTTAGATTCGTCACCGGCACAATTTCCGGCGTGACCGAAACCAGCAACGTCCGCTCAGCGGGCGCGCTCTCCTGGCGGCCGCCAGGGCCGACGAAATACTTGGCGCCGAACATGCCCTTGCCGCCGCGAAAAACCACAGTCTCGAAGCTTTCGAACTCTGCGCCCTTCGCGTCAAGCAAGGGTTCGTTCCCGTAGCGCACCTTCAGATCGAGCTTCATATACCCACGCACGACATCGCGGGGGCTTACGGTGAAAACCATGTACTCAGGGCCTAGCAGCACCGCGTCGTTGAACGTCTCACCGCTTCGCAGCCCGACTGAACGAATGTGGCGGACTGCCACTTCCTCGAGCTTGTATTTGTCTTTTAGATAGGCGATCTCTTCCTGCGCGGTCGAATAAGTTCCCGATAGCCGGCTAACTTCCTGCATAGCGGCAGAGCGCTGCGCGTCGTATTGATAAACCGCAAACGTGAGATTCACGGCGTATTCCTTTCCGGCGGGTCGTGCGCCGCCGGTGCCACTCTGTGCACTGGCAGTCACGACCGGTCCGAGCAAAAGAAGAGAGATTAACCACAGAGGGCGTAGAGTGGCGCGGAGTCGGGAACCTATGCGATCTCCTGCGCCGTCCGCGGTTTGAAGTTTCAAGCTGCTGATACTAATCATTACTTCCCCGTTCCTGAATCATTCGTCTGTAAGCTTCACTCTTGCTGATTCCTCGCGCGCGAGCCACTCGCTTCAGAGCGTCTTTCTGATCGAGCCCCTCGGCGGCAATCATCTGCTGCACGGCTTCCAATATTGAATGCGTCGCCGTGTGCTCGGGTTGCTCGGCCGGTGGATCAATGGCAGGGCCGATCAACAAAACAATTTCACCGCGCGCCGTTCCCGGCGGCAGTTCAATCTCAGAAAGCCGCGCTCGCACGAACTCTTCGTGTACTTTCGTCAACTCACGAGCAATTACGCACTCGCGCTCGCCAAGGACCGCGCGAGCATCTTCAAGTGTGTCTATGATCCGATGCGGAGCCTCATAAACGACGAGCGTCATTTCCAGATTCGCAAGCTGCTTGAGCCGGGCCCTTCGCGCCGCACGCCGCGCGGGAAGAAATCCTACGAAAGCGAACTCCGTTGTTGGAAGCGCCGAGGCGGCCAAAGCCGCGATTACCGCCGACGGACCGGGAATCGGTACGACTGAAATACCGCGAGCAATCGCATCATTGACGATGCGGAAGCCGTGATCTGAAATCAACGGCGTGCCGGCATCCGAAACCAGCGCGATGTTAATGCCGCCCTCGAGTTTCTCGATGAGCTCGCCGGCGCGTTCGTGTTCATTGTGTTCGTGATAGCTTATGGTCGGCTTTGAGATCTGAAAATGGGAGAGCAGCTTGCGAGTATGTCGGGTGTCTTCACAGGCGATGAGATCGGCCTCTTTGAGCACGCGCAACGCTCGAAGAGTGATGTCCTCGAGATTGCCGATCGGAGTGGCTACGATGTAGAGAGTTCCCGCCATTGTCGCGCCGAATCCGTCCTTTCTGCCTGGAGCATCAGTTTCCGTCTTGTCGAACGAAATTAGTATAGTGCAGTGTAATGAGCTCTTGTAACGTCCGGTCAGTCCTTTGCGTGCTTTGCAGTCCTTCGCGTGCTTTGCGGTCCTTTGCGTGCCTTGCAGTCCTTCGCGTGCTTTGCGGTCCTTTGCGTGCCTTGCAGTCCTTCGCGTGCTTTGCGGTTCTTTGCGCCT
>DATNBZ010000191.1:0-35383 GCA_035607285.1 Blastocatellia bacterium
AACGTCTCACTTCAGTCGGATCGGTGGGTTGACGGTCGTCGATTGGACCATCTAAGGATTTACTCACGTTCCCTCAATGTAGGGGCGTGACTGAACGATGTAAAGCCGGCCTCCGCGGAAGACCCATTCAATGTCCTGGTCGCGTCCGCCAAAAACTCGTTTGATCAGAATCGACGCGCCCGCAAGCCTTCTTACCATCGGATCGGTCAGCACCCGCCGTTGCTGTTCGATGGTAACTTCTTTTACACCGCCGTGTTCGTCAAAGGCCAGCATCGTGTCTTCATCAGATCGTGTCAGAACGCGAATCGTTCGCGGCGGATGATAGATGACCTGCTCGGCTACGCGGCGACCCTCGACCACTTTGATACCGAGCCCTCGTTTGGCGTTCACGTAAACCGCGCCGCGATCGGCTGGATCAAAAGGGTCGGTAGTAATCGCTACGCCCGCGCTGTCGGCGTCTATTCCCTGCTGAATCAGCACCGCCGGATAAACAGCAAAGTGACTCATGCCGAAACTCTCGCGCGCTTCGTAAGCTTCGTAGTTCCACACCGACGCCCAGACGGTCTTTATCGCATCCATTAACTGCGCGTCCGAGCGGACATTCGGCACGGTTGAGTACAAGCCGGCGCCGCTGAAGTTGGGAAGGTCTTCCGCATTTGTCGAGCTTCGCGCAAACAAACCCGAGCCTGCATATTCGCGATGAACTTTCTCGAGCACCGCTCGCTTGAAAGCTTCGTCGTGCCGGCCTGCTTCGATCCACTGGCGGATCTCCGCAAGCCTCGTCTTGCGATAAGCGGGATCGTGAACGAATCGTTCCTCTTCAACCGCGGCGGCGATTCGCTCCTCGAGATGATTGCGTCGAATGAACTCGCGATAATAGTGAAACGGGATCGCGAAGCCGGGCGGGACTTCGATGCCGGGCAGCCGCGCATGAACTATCTCGCCGAGGTTCGCCGACTTTGCGCCGAAGCGAATCGCATCCCGCGCCCGCTGATGTGAGAGATCTGTAAGTTGGTCGTAGTCGAGATCGGCGCGCGGCGTGACCAGATCGCTTCGTTTGACCCATTCCCGATTGCGCGCGTCTACTTCGCGAGCGTCCGCGGGCGCAAGACTGTAGCCGTCTTCGCGAACCTCGAGCCGAACGTATTTTCCTTCGAGCTGCCTGAAGAGTTTGTCCGCGTTCCGTACCGTCGCGTTCGGAATCGCCCAGGACTTCGCCAGCATATTAACGTGCGAGAGCGGCGATGCCGGCTCGGTCATGATGATGCCGGACAGCGGCGTCAGATGAATGGGCACTTCTTTGAAAATCACGATCTGGTTACGGTCGATCACCGTGTCCGAGTCGACGCGGTCAATTATTCGAAGTTGTCCGATGCCCGAGCCAATGTTAAGGGGCTGGTACTTTTGATCACCAGCTAGCTCAGTCGTAGTCATCATTGGCACGCGCGCTTCTGCCGGCGACTCGCCGTTCAGCTTGCTCGCGATCTGCTCCTGCGTTTGGGAATTAGGCTTGAAAAACAGCGGCGAATAAAAGCTGAGCTTCAAAGCGGAATAGCATTCGGCTAGCAGCCGCGTAGTCACCTGATCGCCTTCCCAAAACTCGAAAGTGAACTTGTCAGCCGCCGCCTGATAAGCAATTGTGCCAAGGATGAATCGCCGATCGGCCTTCAGGAGATTGTTGTCGTAGAAGGCCCGGCCTCGCTCGAGGGACAAATACGTCGCGTTGACGAAGTCTTTATGAAACTGATACGCGCGGGAGTTGATGAAATAAGGCCGATCGTTGGAACGGCGGTCAATCAGGAACATCACGTGGGGGACGGCGCTCAAGCGTCCGCGGTAGTAGACTCTGGCGAGAAGATCGAAGTCGGCTTTGGAGTTGATGCGCGAGAGAGAACTGGTGACGGCGGTCTTTTGATCGGTTGCGGATTTAGACTTTTTCGGCGGCGATTGAGATCGGATCGAAACCCCGCCAGACAAGAGCGACAGCACGAGGAAGGCGCCCGTTGCGTGGGCTGTCAGTCGGGAATTGTTGGCAGGAGTTGCCATACGCACGACAAATCTTAGCATAAGGGGGGAGCTAAGAAGCATTTCCGGAAGTGGCGCATTAGCCCGGCACGCAGTCCTCAGCGTCCTCAGCGTCCTCTGCAGTTTTCTTAATCAATGCAGGGAATCAACCGCAGAGGACGCAGAGGACGCTGAGGGAGCAGCGTCATTCGTATCGCAATGCCACCATCGGATCGACCCGGGTCGCCCGGCGAGCCGGGTGATAACAGGCCAGCAACGCCACCGCTACCAGAAGCACGGCTACACCCGCGAAGGTCACTGGATCAACCGAGCTGACCCCGAACAAGAGGTTCGACACCACACGCCTCAACACTACCGATGCGAATGTGCCGATCGCCGTTCCGGTAAGCGCAAGCACCAGCCCTCGCCGCATGACCAGCTTCAACACATCGCTATCCTGCGCGCCCAGGGCTCTGCGGACGCCAATTTCATGAGTGCGTTCAGTCACGCTGTAGCTCATCACACCGTAGATTCCAATAGCCGCAAGAACCAGCGCGACCGCCGCAAACAGCCCGAGCAGCCAGGTGATGAATCGCCGAGGCGCGATCTGCTGCGCAAGCCGATCTTCCAATGTCGCGACCTGAGTGAGCGGAACGTTCAGGCTGATCGCCTGAACTTCACTTTTGATAGCCGGGATGAGCGTCGCGGGATCGACGCCGCCGGCGCGCACCGCGAGCGTCGAAGCAGGCAACGGGAAGCGCCCAAAAGGCGTGTACATCTTGATCCGGCCCGGCGACTCCGATCCGTAGTTTCGCACGTCGCCTACGACTCCGATGATCTCGTGCGGGTTGGGCCCATCGTATTTGATGTGCTTTCCAACCGCGTCACCGTGAGGCCAGAACTGGCGGGCCAGTTGTTCATCGATAAGCATGACCTTGCCGCCGCGCATGCCTTCTTGCGGGCTGAACGGCCGTCCCTGCAGTATCGGAATCCCCATCGTCTTGAAGTAGTCCTCAGTGACGATTCCCCAATCGACATTGATCAACTCACCCGGCTTGATCTTCAAATACTCACCGTTCACTTCAGGATTGATATCGTTCTGCCAGCCGGGTTCCAAGCCGGGCAAGTCGTCGTTCAGCACACAAGCAGCTTCGACACCCGGGAGCGCGCTGATTCGTTCGAGGGCCTGCGCGTAAAACTCCGTCAACTGCGCCCGCTCGCTGAATGACTGATGGGGAAGCAATCGCATCGTCACAACATTGTGTGAGTTGAACCCCGGATCGGAAGCCTGCAGGCGGGCCAGGCTTTTGATGAGCAGTCCTGCTCCGACGAGCAGCATCATCGCGAGAGCGACTTCGGTGATAACAAATACACTTCGCAGTCGTCCGCTTCGCGCGTCGGTTGCGGTGCGTCCGCCTTCTTTCAACGTCTCGTGCAAGTCGGTCTTGGTGCTCTGCCACGCCGGGGCGATGCCGAAGACGAGCCCGGTCAGCATCGAAATCCCAAGCGCAAAGCCGAGAACTCGCTCGCCGATTGTGACTCCCGCCATTCTCGGCAAGTCTTCCGGCGCAAATCGCACCAGGAGATCGATGGACCATCGCGCGAGCAACAGGCTGAGCGCGCCGCCCACAAGCGCAAGCAGCAGGCTCTCGATGAGCAGTTGCCGAAGAAGCCGCGGGCGGCTCGCTCCCATCGCCGCGCGAATCGCGAATTCCTTTTTTCTGGTGGCGGCTCGCGCGAGCAGCAGGTTGGCTACGTTCGCGCACGCGATCAGCAACACAACGCCGACCGCCGCCAGCAACAGCAGCAATTGTTGTTTTGAATCCCCGACGATGCTTTCCTGCAGCGTCACCACGCGAATCGTGTTGCCTCCGTTGTGCATCGGATATTGGCTGATCAATTGCTGCTCGATGGACTTCATGTCGGTGCGCGCCTGCTCGAGGGTGACGCCCGGCTTGAGCCGCGCGACGACCGAGCCGGCGACGCGATCCTCGCGGTGAAACCAACCGCTTCCCGGTTCAGCATACTGTTCGGTGGAAACCCACATTGCGGGCGGACCCTGGTGTTGGAACTCAGCGGGCATAACACCGATCGCTGTGAATGATTCATTGTCGAGTGTGATCGGCTTGCCGATGATTTCGGTGTCGCTCCCGAATTGTGATTGCCAATACGCGTGACTCAACACGGCCACGCGTGGCGCGCCGAACCGATCCTCTTCGCTATCAAAGTCTCGTCCGAGCATCGGCCGAACGCGCATCACTCGAAAGTAATCCGCGGTGACCATTCGAGCATTGACCACCTGGGCCTCGCCTCCGCCGGTCAGCGTCATTTGCCGTCCGCGAATCAACGCCAACGATTCGAAAGACTGATTGCGCTCGCGCCAGTCCAGGAAGTTGGGATAGGAAATCCAACGCGCCGGAATCTGGTCGTGCCTCTCGTTGAGCCAAACCAATCGATCCGCCTCCGGGTAAGGCAACGGACGCAACAGGACGGCGTTGATCACGCTGAAGATGGCAGTGTTCGCGCCGATACCCAGCGCCAACGTCAGCACCGCGATAGAAGTGAAGCCGGGATTCTTGGCGAGCATACGAACCCCCGAGCGTAGGTCCTGCCAAAGATCATCGATAATGTTCAGCCTCATAGAATTGCCGATTTCCAATTGCCGATTGCCGATTACCGATTTGTGATTTGTGAATGCGCGAAGAGAATCCGCAATCGCAAATCGGCAATCGGCAATCCCTTCGCTCTCGCTCAAGTCCTCGAGCGTCCCACGGGACGCTTCTTCAGCGGTTAAGCCGGAAGACAGCAGCTCCTGGTAACGGTCCTCGAGATGTTGAGCCAGCTCGTCGACGATCTCGCTTTCACGAGTCGGGTCGAGCGCCAGATTCGCAAGCCGCCGTCTGATCTCTTGTTTCCACGCAGTCATGGGATTGCCGATTTCTGATTGCCGATTGCCGATTTCGATTTCGATTTCGATTTCTGATTTCTGATTTCTGATTGTCGATTGCCGATTGCCGATTGCTGATTACTGATTGCTGATTGCTGATTGCTGATTGCTGATTGCTGATTGCTGATTGCTGATTGCCGATTGCGATTTCAAATCTCAAATCTCAAATCTCAAATCTCAAATTTGTGATTGCGGTAACAGATCGGCAATCGCAAATCGGCAATCGGCAATATCATCACTCGCATCGCAGCGCAGCCATCGGGTCTAACCTCGAGGCTCGGCGTGCCGGAATCCAACAGGCCAGCACCGCGACGGCGATCAGCAATGTCGCCACGCCGGCAAAGATCGACCCATCGGTCGCGCTCACCTGGAACAGCAGGTTCTCCAGCAGACGCGTCAACCAGACCGAACCTACGAGACCAATCGACACTCCGATCAACGCCAGCGCGATGCCCTGCCTGATCACCAGGGTGCTGACGTCTCGAGCCTGCGCTCCTAAAGCCATCCGAATGCCGATCTCATGTGTGCGCTGGGTTACCGAGTACGAAATCACACCGTAAATTCCAACTGACGCCAGCACCAACGCCAGCGCGGCAAACAGTCCAAGAAGAAAGGCTCGGAAGCGAGGCTGCGCAACTGACTCGGCCAGGAGCTGATCCATGGTCGCCAGGTTGGCAATGGGAATGTCCTTATCCAACTCCCAGATCTGCTCGCGAATCGCGGAGGCGAGACTCGCCGGATTCACCGAAGTGCGCACCGCCAGGTACGCCGCCCCCCACACGTTCTGTTCGAGCGGCAGGTAGTAAGCCGGTTCAGGCTGCGCGTCGAGCCCCGAGTACTTGACATCGCCAACCACTCCGACGATTTCCATCCAGACGTTGCGTGGCCGGTTTGCGCCTCCGACCTTGAGTCGTTTGCCAATCGGCGATTCGTCCGCGAAGTATCGTTCCGCCAGCGTCTGATTGATGATGACGACCGGCGGAGAGCCTTCCTTATCCGCCGCGCTGAAGCCGCGTCCTTGAATGAGAGGGATTCCAAGCGTTGCGAAATACTCGGGACTGATCATTACAATTGGAACAAACGCTTCAGTCGATCCGGGAGGCCACGGTTTGCCTTCAATCGTAAAGCTATCGCTTATTTCGAGATGGTCCGGTGGAAGACTAATGCTGAGTCCTGCCGATTCGACGCCTCGCACATTAGTGACTCGCTCGAGTAGTTGCCGGTTATAGTTGTTGATCTTCTCATTGCTGTCGTATCTCACGCGCGGCAGCGTGAAATGCATTGTCAGGATGTGATCGGGGTTGAACCCGGGACTGACGTGTTGCAATTTCATGAAGCTCTTCAACATCAGTCCGGCGCCGACCAACAGCATCAACGAGAAGGCTATCTCGGCTACGACCAGAGCGCTTCGCAGCCGGCGCCTGCGAGAGCTATCAGTGCCGCCGCGGCTTCCTTCCTTGAGGGACTCGTTAAGATTAAGACGCGAGCTTTGAAGCGCCGGCGCGAGCCCGAAGATCAGACCGCAAACAAGCGCGGTCAGCAAAGTTATTCCAAGCACTCGGGCATCGATACTGACTTCCTCGAGGCGCGGAAAATCGGCGGGACTCACTGCTACCAGAATACGAACTCCAAAGATCGCGAGCGGCAAGCCCGCCGCTGCTCCAACCGCCGCAAGCAAAAGACTCTCGGTTAGCAATTGTCTAAGCAACCGGGCGCGGCTTGCGCCAAGCGCGATGCGGACCGACATCTCTCTTTCACGAGCCGTCGCGCGAGCAAGGAGCAAGTTCGCGATGTTCGCGCACGCGATCAGCAACACGAATACGACCGCGGCCAGCAGCACCAGCAAGGCGGGTCGAATCTTGCCGACGATGCGCTCGGCCAGCGAGATCGAGGTCCATGTCCAGTCCCTTGTCGGCCGGTCGATCTGGTCCTGCACTTGTCGGGCTATCGCGTCCATCTCGGTTTGCGCCGCCTCGATCGTCGCGCCACGATTGAGCCTTCCGAGTCCCCACATGTAATAAGGTCCGCGGCGGGTCGGAGCTAATCTTTCAGCCGCCCAGAGCTCTGTATCTTTGTCGGGAAACAAGAATCCCGAAGGCATAACGCCGATGATCGTGAAGGGACGGGCATTGAGAGTTATTTGCTGACCGATCGCGTCTGGATTGGAGCCGAGATACCGCCGCCAGAATCCATCGCTGATGACGACCGTCTGCGGCGTCGCAGGCAGGTCTTCCCCGGGCAGGAAGGCACGGCCCAATGTGGGCTGTACTCCAATCGTCGAAAAGAAGTCCGCGGTCACCCAGGCTCCGTTGATCCGCTCTGGAGTTTCACCGCCGGTGTAGTTGAAGCGGTTCGACGAGAAGCCTGCGATGCTCTCAAAGACCTGGTTTCGCGCCTTCCAATCGAGAAAGTCTGCCTCACATAGCGGTGACTTTTCCTGTCCCGGCTGTAAGCTGAGTCCACAGACCATCATCAGGCGGTCAGGTTCGGGATACGGCAGAGGCCGAAGCAGCACACCGTTGACGACACTGAAGATCGCGGCGTTGCCCCCGATCCCAAGCGCCAGAGTAATCACCGCGATCGCGGTAAAGGCAGGGTTCTTGCGTAGCGAGCGCGCACCATACCGCAGGTCTTGCCACAAATCTCCGATCATGTTCCTTCTCCTTGTCCCCAGAGCCACGGGTTCCCGCCTCACTGTTCGCTCGACTCGCCGAAGCTCCCGAGCCAGCAGCTCACCATCATTCAACTCGGAGAGCGCCGCTCGGTGGGCTTCCGAATTAGTTGCGCCGGCAGATAAAGATTCCTGGTAACGGTCTTCGAGATGCTGAGCCAGTTCCTCGACGATCTCAGCCTCGCGCGTTGGCTCGACCATCACCTTAGCCAGGCGCAGCCTGATTTCTTCTTTCCATCGCGACATTGCAAATTTCCCGATTGGAGATTGGAGATTTGAGATTTGAGATTGGAGACTGGAGATTTGGAATTTGAGATTTGAAATTTGAGATTGGAGACTTGCGATTACAGATTCGCTGTTGAAATACTCCGATTAGATTTCGAAGCTCAAATCGCGAATCTCAAATCGCGAATCCCCAATCTCAAATCTCCAATCTCAAATCTCCAATCTCAAATCTCAATCTCAAATCTCAAATCTCAAATCTCAAATCTCAAATCTCCAATCTCAAATCTCAAATCTCAAATCTCAAATCTCAAATCTCAAATCTCAAATCTCCATCCTGGTCGTTACAAAAGGTTCGATTGCCAGCGCTTAATTCCGGCTCGAAAATCGGCAATCGCCAATCGGCATTCGCCATTCGCCAATGCCCTCATTCGTATCGAAGCGCCACCATCGGATCCACTCGCATCGCGCGGCGGGCCGGCACGTAGCAGGCCAGTAACGCGACCGCCAGCAGCAAAACCGGAGCGCTTACAAGCGTCACCACATCCGTCGTAGCTACCTGGAACAGGAGGCTCTCGAGAACACGACCGAACATCCATGCGCCGCCGAGACCCAGCGTCGAGCCGGCCGCGGCCATCGCCATTCCGCGTCCAATCACCAATCGGAAGACATCTCCTGGACGCGCGCCAAGCGCCAGTCTTACGCCGATCTCGTGAGTGCGCTGCGACACCAGGTAAGCCATCACACCAAACAAACCGACACAGGCTAGCAACAACGCTGCCGCGGCAAAGCCCAGGAGAAGAAACATTGTGAAGCGCCGTGAGCCAAGCGAATCGGAAACCAGTCCGTCGACCGTCCGCACATCGTAGAGCGGTACGTTCGGATCAACACTTTTCAGCGTGCTGCGAAGCGCGCCAACTTGATTGGTAGGCTCGCCCGCAGTGCGAATCACCAGGTTCATCGGGTTCCACAGGGAAGCATATGCGGTCGGCACATAAGCCACCGGGTTCGCGTCTGACTCAAGTCCCACGGTCTTCACGTTCCCCGCAACCCCGATGATCCTGAATGGTTTGTCGCCCATACTGAGAAGCCCGACGGACTTATCTATCGGATCTTCATTCGGCCAGAACCTTCGAGCCATCTCTTCGCTGATGATGGTCGCCAGGGAGTCGGGGCCGTCTCTGTCATCAAACTCACGTCCTCGGATCGGGATACCCATCGTCCGAAAATATCCCGGGCTTACGATGCGCCAATCCGCGGAAGGCTTTGTTCCGTCGGGCGCAGGCGATTGCCCTTCAATGCGCACTTCGCCCGCCGTATTACCGCCGCCCATGGGGACACCGCTTGTGATCCCGACGGACTGCACTCCGGGCAGCGCGCTCGTTTCCTCGAGCAGCCGCTTGTAGAATCCCCACGCGGGCGGGCCTTCCTGATAACGGTTGCGCGGCAGATTGATTCGCGCCGTCAACAGCCGATCCGGTTTGAATCCCGGATCGATATTCTGAACTCGCCAGAAGCTGCGAAGCAGCAACCCGGCGGATACCAACAGAGCAACTGACAGCGCAACCTCCGCAATGACTAAAACGCTTCTGATGCGCTGCGGCATTTTGCCTCCGGCGATTGATCTTCCACCTTCCTTCAGCATTTCGGCGAGATTGGTTCGCGCCGCGTGAATCGCCGGAGCCAAACCGAACAACACACCAGTCAATAGTGAAATCAACAAAGAAAATACCAACACACGCCGATCGATCGAGATCTCGTCGAGCCGCGGGAGGTTCGCCGGGTTCATGGACTTCAATGCTTTTGTAATCAATAGCGCAATGCCGAGTCCTGCGATCCCGGAGACAATCGAAAGCGATAATGCCTCGACAAGAAGCTGAGACCCGATACGCGTTCGTCCTGCTCCAAGCGCTATTCGAATCGACATCTCTTTCTGTCGAGCGGATGCGCGCGCCAGCATGAGATTTGCAACGTTGCTGCATGCTATCAGGAGGACGACACCAACCGCGCCCAGGAACAACAGCAGCGAACGACGAATCGGCTCAGGGACAAACCAGTCGTAGAAACCTTGAGAAGCGACCACCCATCCTTTGTTGCTATCGGGATATTGCTCTGCAAGCTGCGCGGCGATCGTGTTCATATCCGCAAGCGCTTGTTCTTGAGAGACGCCTTCTTTTAGCTTGCCGATTACCAGCAGCCGATGGTCGCCGCGATTGCGCTTGGGATCGGGCGCCAGCGGAATAAGCAACTCGTTGTTGCTGCCCCAGGCAAAGGTCTCCGGCAACACACCGATGATGGTGAACGGGTTATCGTTAATCGTAAGCGTCGTCCCCACGACGTCGGATGCCCCGCCGAAACGCTTCTGCCACGACCCATAGGTAAGAATTGCTACTCGCGTATTGCCGCCGGGCTTGTCTTCTTCGGGCAGGAAGTTGCGGCCGATGAGCGGCGTTGTTCCAAGCACCGTCAGAAAGTCGGAGGTCACCGCGCGGGCATTCACGACCTCAATCTCCCCGGCGGCACCAAGATTGATGCTCGCTCCGGTGAGTGCGGCCATTGCGCTGAAGGTGTGGTTGCGGTCTCTCCAATCCAAAAAGTTTGGATGTGAAGCGCTGAATTGCGGCCAGCCGCGCTCCGGGTTGCTTTCATCCAGGCGAACCAGCCGATCGGCATCTTTGAACGGAAGCGACCGTAACATCACCGCATTGACCACGCTGAAGATCGCCGTGTTCGCTCCGATACCGACCGCAAGCGTCAATATCACGACCGCCGAAAATGCCGGATTCTTTCGAATCAACCGAAGCCCGAAGCGAAGATCCTGCCACAGATTCCCTAACATATTTTTTCTCCCTGCTCCTAACGCCAACGGTTCTGTTCCGAGTTGCCATCCGAGCCGTCTCAGTTCTCGCACGAGCAAATGGCCGTCGCTTAATTCTTTCAGCACTGACACGCGAGCTTCTTCGCGTGACCCACCGCGCGCGAGTATCTCCCGATAGCGATCCTCGAGATGCCCGGAAAGTTCCTCGACGATGGCTTCTTCGCGAATCGGCCCGAGCCTCAGGGGCTCGAGCCGTCTTCTGATCTCAGCCTTCCACTCAGGCACGTTCGACTCCTGTGATGCGGTTTATCGCAGCCACGAACTCTTCCCACCCGCTCCGCTGGGCGGCGAGTACTTTTCTGCCTTCACGCGTCAGCTTGTAGTAACGGCGGCGGCGTTGACCGGCCTTCTCGACCCATCGGCCCTGGATCCATCCGCGCTTCTCGAGCCGGTACAACAAAGGATAAAGCGACGCGACGTTGAATCTAAGCACGCCGTCCGAGCGAGCCTCGATCAGCTTGCTGATTTCGTAGCCGTGCCGGGGCCTGACTTCAACCAGCGACAGGATCAGCAACTCAGCGCTGCCCTTCTTCAACTCGCGGTCAAGCATTGAACTCATATGTGACATAGCGACATATTACTCAGAAGCATATTTGATGTCAAAACAATTCGATTTTTCAGGGGGGAGGGGTCAGGCTTGACATTGTTGCCATTTGACAAATGGCAACAATGTCAAGCCTGACCCCTCCCCCCCTTTGACACAATGTTCGTAGTTCGGCCTTCAGGCGGAAGTTTGTATGTCTACGAATATACGTCCGTGTCGAACGCGAAAACGATTTTGCCTTGCCGGTTGGCGCGTGATACATTGGCGCGCGATCAAGTTGTCATTAGAATAAACGCTCGCGCCGTGTCAGGGAACAGGGCTTAACACTTCGGCAAGCGTTATTCACTTGCCACCTTTGCACTTTTCAAACTCAAGCTGGGAAGACTGGCTCGCGATGCAAAAGCGTTGGGACATTACTCAGGATGCGTTCGACAAGTTCCTCGCCTGGCTCGATTCCGACCGGGACCGCGCCGGGGCCAGGTACGAAGACATTCGCCGCAGGCTCATCAGTATTTTCACCTGCCGCGGGTGTCGGGGCGGTGAAGATCTGGCCGACGAAACGATCAATCGGGTAATTACACGTATGGAGGAGATTGCCGACACCTACACCGGCGATCCGATGTACTACTTTTACGGCGTGGCTCGCAATGTACACCTCGAGCACGTAAGGAAACCTGCCGAATCGTTTCCGCTTCCGATCCCGGAATCACTTGAAGAAAAGGAGCGCCGGGATCAGTGTCTTGAACTATGTATGAAAGATTTCCTGCCAGTTGACCGCAGACTGGTACTGGAGTATTACAGCAAGGACAAGTTTGCAAAGATAGCTCAAAGGAAGAAGATGGCTGAGCGGCTCGGGATCAGTGGAACCGGCCTGAGGGTGAGGATGCACCGAATCAGGGCATCGCTTCAGGTTTGCGTTGAAACCTGTCTGCGACCGGAAGCATGAAACGAATCACGCTTGCCCGTCATTTATGAATGAAGGCTTACGTTGGAAGCGCAAGGCGGCGATGTAATGGACGATGTAGTGAATGAGGACACAAATCAGGAACGTCGCGTCAGGATGTACCTGCTCGGCGAGCTCGACGAGACCCGGCAACAGGCGGTAGAAGAACAGTTGCTGGCCGACGACGAGCTATTCAACCTGATCGGCGTGGTTGAGGATGAGTTGCTTGATGAATACCTTGACGGGGAACTGAAAGGCGATGAGCTGGAGCGATTTACGGGCTTCTTTTTGTCGCCGGCGGAGCGTCGGCGTAAACTCAGCTTCGCGATGGCTCTGCAACAACATGTCGCCGCCGAATCTCGGAGAGAACCGCCCATCAACGACACCGGAGATCCCATCAACGCGCCTTTGCACTCGACCGGGAAAGAGCACCCGTTCGGCACTCGATATCTAAAAATGGCCGCGGGCGCCATTATCCTGCTCGGACTGGCGCTTGGCATTTGGCGAGTATTCTTTTGCCAGTCGGAGGCTGATAAGGGGACCGCGGCGCTGGCGCAGGCCTATAGCGCCGAGCGTCCGATCGAGGCGCGCCTCTCCGGGCTGCGCTACGCTCCGATGGGAAACATGCGCGGAGGATCGGCGAAGGTCGATGAGATATCTCTCACTCTGGCGGAGAGAATTCTGCTTAGCGAAGTTGCCGCGCACCCGGGCCCAAAGGCTCACCACGCGCTGGGACGCTATTACCTGACTCAGCAGAAGTTCGACAAGGCAATCGACCAAATGATAATTGCCGAAACGGACGATCAGCAAAACGCTCAACTCCAGAGCGATCTCGGCGCCGCCCTCCTCGAGAAAGGAAGCGCCGACCGGTCGAACACAGAATCCGGAGCGAGCCTCGAAGACTTTGCACGCAGTCTCGAACACTTGAATAAGGCGCTGAGCCTTGATGGCTCCCTGCTCGAGGCTCTCTTCAATCTCGCCCTATGCCACCAGGACATGCTGCTCAATCAGCAGGCCCGGGAAGATTGGCAAAAGTATCTTGAACGCGACCCCAATTCGTCATGGGCGGAGGAGGCAACGCACAATCTCCGCGAACTCGAAGAGCACAAGCGCAGAACCTCGCAGAGCAAAGATGAGGTTTTGCAGCGGCTCCTGAACGCGTGCGAGAACCGGCAGCCGGAGACTGCCTGGCAAGTTATCACTGAAACCACCGAAGCAATCACAGGAAGACTCGTCTGGTGGCAATTAGTCGGCGCCTTCACTGATTCGAGCGCGAATGGACTGCCCGCGAGGTCTGAAAGCGACCGCATATTGAACGCGCTGAAATATGTCGGCGAGTTACAGCAGCAAAAGACCGGCGACGGTTATGTTTCAGCCCTGGCCAGATTCTATGAGACTTCTTCGCCCACGCGACGGAGCGTGCTTGTTCGAGCGCACCAACTGATGAACAGCGGACACGGGTTCTGTCTTCAGCCCAGGTTCGACAAAGCTCTCGTTGCGTACCAGGAGGCGCGTCAACAATATGAGCAAGCCGGTGACAAGTTGGAGGCGGCATTTGCGGACTACTGGATCGGGTACTGTCTTCTGCAGAAGGATACTGAGGCAAGCCGGGCAGTTTTCGAATCATTGATTGAATATTGCAAAGGGCAAAACTTTCAGTGGTTGCTGGCGCAAGCAATCAGCTCGTTTGCCAACTGTTACCAAAAAACTGATGAACTTTCAAAAGGAATTGAGCTCACCAAACAAGCCTTGCAGATTTCCACCCGGATAGATGACAACTACGCCATTCAGAAAAACATGGGTCAGCTCGCAAATCATTACAAGTTCGTTGGCGACTATCAGCAGTCCTTTGCGCAACTGAACCGTTCCCTGGGCGTGGCGCGCGACCGCTGGCCCGGTGCCCGTCAGATGTGGCGCACCTATGACACGCTTGGCGAAGTTCTCATTGGATCTGAGTACTATGCCGCCGCCGCCGACTGCGAGAAGGAAGCCCTGTCGCTGGCCCTCGAAGAGACCCACGACGCCAGCCTCACTTACCTGTCCTACGTCCACCTCGGCATCATCTACGAGAGGCTTCACAATCCGCCCGAAGCCTTGCAATTAGCTCAACGCGGATTCGACATAGTCAACCATCTGACTGAAGACCCTGCCCGCAAGAATATGATCGCGTATGCGACCGTACAGCTAGGCCACATCTACAGGCGTACCGGGGACTACGCCGCCGCCGCCGAGCGCTATAGTCGCGCCATCGAGTCGAGGGGAACCGATTTTGACCCAATCAACTACGACGCACATAAGGGGAAGCTGTTCTGTTATGTGGCGATGCGAGAGGATAGCCTGGCGGAGCAAGAGCTTGAGATCGTATTGCGGCTAACCGAACGATATCGCTCGAAGATTCTGGAAGAGCGCAGCCGAAACAAGTTCTTCGACATTGAACAGAGCCTGTTTGACGTCGCAATAGATTTTAAATACTCGAGAATGCACAACGCCTGGGAGGCTTTTGAGTTGTCGGAATCATCGCGAGCAAGATCGTTGTGGGACTTGATAAACTCGCAGGCCGCGGTCTCGGGCAAGAAGGCCGACACCGACTTTGTGATCCCGTACCCGACCGAGCTGTTGAAGCTCCAGGAAATAATGGCGCGGCTGCCTGAGCGCGCACAGATTCTTCAGTACGCAGTCCTTGACGACAAGGTGCTGATATGGGTGATCTCGAGCAAAGACTTCGCGGTGGCGGAAAGCAAAACGAGTCTGAAGGAACTAAAGGACAAGACCCTTGCCTATTGCAACGCGGTGACCAACAACAAGGAAGACATATCAGAGCGATCGAAGGAGCTTTACGACATCCTGATCGCGCCCGTCGAGTCACTGTTGGATGCAACCCGGCAGATATGCATTGTCCCGGACAAGGTGCTCAACTATCTCCCGTTTAATACGCTCGTTTCTCCGCGCTCCGGCCACTATCTCATCAGCGACTATGTCCTCTCGTATTCTCCAAGCTCGAATGTTTTTCTTCTCTGCACCGAGGACGCCGCTCGTAAGAATGCACTGACCGGCGGTGAGCGGTTATTAAGCGTAGGAAACCCCAGCATAGACCGTGATCGGTTCCCTCTTCGAGATCTACCGTCAGCCGCCAAAGAAGCCAAAGAGATAGCCGCCCAGTATTTTCCAAATCGGGTGTTAGTCGAAGACGACGCAAGCGCGGAAGCCGTCGGCAATGAATTGTCGAAGTCTGACGTTATTCACTTCGCGTCACATTATGTCGTTGACGACCGGTCGCCTCTGTTATCGAAACTGCTGCTCGCAAGGGGGCGTGTCTCTGTCACACCTGCGCGCGGAAGCTCTGATGAGCAGGAAGGCGTTCTCCAGGCTGCGGAGATATACCGGCAAAGGCCGTTACGCGCTCGTCTGGTCGTGCTCTCGGCGTGCCAAACGGCGATCGAAGGCTACTTCAACGGCGAGGGCGCGGTCGGTATGTCGCGGACTTTTCTCGCCGCTCGCATTCCGTTGGTGGTCGCAAGCCTTTGGCCGGTCGATTCGGATTCTACTAGAGAACTGATGGTTAACTTTCATCGCTACCGCAAGAGCGAGAATCCAATCACCGCAAGGGCATTGAGGCGGGCGCAACTGGATATGATCGCCGGTCCAGACCGGCACTTCGCCGAACCGAGGTCATGGGCTTCTTTTATTGTAATAGGCGGTTACGCTGAGTTCTGATTCGCTGGCAATTATCCGAGCATCTCACGCTGTTTCTTGCGCTTCCGTGGGACAAACATGAAACAAAACGCGGCAATCCCGCATTATTGGGTGAGACTGTACCTATACCTGGAAGGAGATTGATCCGTTATGCCCCTGAATCACTCACAAGCAACTGCCACAGTTACGGTCGCCGGCCTTGCGTTTTTTCGCATGATTGGGCAGCGTCGGGCGAAGCAATGCGAAGTAGGCATTCTCCAGTGCGACAATCACACACTGGAACTGCGCATCGAAGAGATTCTGCTGGAAAAGGATGGAATCACTCCGCAACGATCGCGAATAATCGTCCCTCAATTTGACACGGATAAAGACATCTTCATCAGGGTGCACGATCCGTTAGACGCCGGCGTCACTGCGTATAAACCTCGCCGCAGCGGACGTGGTCCTTCGAACAACAGTCAAAAGCTGGACGATCCAGAAGACTTCAGGTGGATCGTGAATTTTGAGAGCCCGGACTTCAACAAAGGTCCAATTACTCCGGCGCCCGATCACGAACATACAAGTAAACCGAGGTTCTTCACGCCTAAGATATTCTTTACGAACGGAACGCTCTACACCGCGGCGCTCACCCCGGATTACTTCGCTCGCGAGCTGATAACCAATCGTGAAGATCAACGCTATATCGGGCAGATCGGTTTGAGGGCGGGGCTCGACATCAGATGCGGCGACAACCACAAAAGCGGGATCGAGTTGGGGAATGAGAGCGGCGCGAGTCAGTTCCTGCCAAAGAGACCTTACCGAAATAAGCAACGCGTCCGGTACGAGATTTCCATCGAGAACATCTGTCCGTTCAGCGCCGATATGATGGCCGAGGGCAGCGACTTTCGCCTCTACTACGACGCGATAACAACCGCGGATCATAAACGATATGACCTGCGGAAAGTTGTGCCCAACGGCGGCGATTCACACAAAGCGGTTCAGAATCGATTGGACTACTCGCTTGATGGTCTTCCGCAAGCATGCAATCCCGCAGGCGACGGATAACCGCAACCTCATAACTCTCCCTTCTCAGTTGCCCAACTTAGAAAAGAAAGGAATCGATCATGCCTCACGTCATCTGCCCCAACTGTCACGCTATTGTTCGACCCTGGCTGGCCTGCTCTAACTGCGGCGTCTCCTTCCCACAGGCCGGCAATCGAAAGTCCAGGGCCGCCGCCCAGTCTTCCGATGCCGAAGACGCCAACCTGCAAATGGATGCCCACTTGCACCGCGTTATCGGCGCGGTAAGCAGCGGCCGAGCTCAAAAGATTGCGACCTCTTCCACACAGGAAACCGAAGTCGCGGTCATCGCCAGGGTAGACGACGTCGACGCGTTCACTACGCTCACCGGAGCGAGGGTCTCGCGCAACTCACTTCGGGATTCTGACGGGACATGGCTCGTGACGGCGCGCATACCTGTGGACAAGGTCGAAGAAATCCGGCAAAAGAAATTCGTCAGGAGTTTGAAAGCCTCTCAAAGAGTAAGACCGTGCCTCGAGAGAACCCTGGCTGAGATTGGCAACGATTCAACCGCCTTGATCGCCGGCTCGCTTGCGGAAGGCGGTAGCGGAGTCATCGTCGGCATAATCGATTTCGGCATGGACTTCGCACACAAGAATTTCCTGGATGAGACCGGGCACAGCCGGATTCTCGCAATCTGGGATCAGACGGCGAAGCAGAATCCCAGTAGCCCTTCACAGTACGGCTACGACTACGGAACGCTGTACACGCAGGATGAGATCAACGCGGCTCTGAAGCAACAGGACCCTTACAAGGCCCTCGGCTATGGGCCCTGGCCTGACGACCTGCTTCAAACCGGCGCTCATGGAACCTACGTTGCAGACGTCGCAGCCGGGAACGGCAACGCTTCAGTCGGTTCAGCCGGGAAAGGAGTGGCGCCGAATGCGGACATCGTCTTTGTAGAAGCCTCCACAAAATGCGTTGATGCGCCCGACGCCGGCGTCGTCGGGAATTCTTTTGGTGATTCGGTGCAGCTCGCGGAAGCGATCGAGTTCATCTTCGCTTTTGCCGCAGAACGCAAACAGCCGTGCGTCATCAATCTGAGCCTGGGCACAAACGGCGGGCCGCACGATGGCACGACTCTGGTCGAGAAGTGGATCGACTGCCTTGTCTCAAAGGCGCGCAACCGCGCGGTTGTAATCGCCGCCGCCAACATGTTCGGCAAACAACTTCACGCAACCGGCAGGGTTTCGTCAGACAAGCCGGTTGAACTCAAATGGCAGATCTTTCCAAACGATTCGACAAGCAACGAGATGGAGATCTGGTATTCAAAGGACGATAGCTTCGACGTTGAGGTGATAAAGCCCGGCGACTCCGTACCCATTGCTGGCGCAAGATTCGGCGAAGTGCGAGAGTTTCCGTTCTGGGAACACAGCACCATAGTCGTCGCCAACCGGCGAAACGACTCGTGCAACGGCGACAACACGATCAACATATTCCTCGATGACGAACTCTCGCCCGGAACGTGGACGATTCGATTGATCGCGGCTTCGATTAAGGACGGTAAGGCTTCGGTTAAGGACGGTAAGTTTGACGCCTGGATTGAACGGGACGAAACCGGTCCGTCGCAATTCAAGGCGGCAGGAGCGGGCGACTCCTATCAGATTGATGATGCGGTCACCCTGGGCTCGATCGCCTGCGGAGAGAAATCAATCGTGGTCGGATCATATGACGCGCACAAAGCAGGCGAGCCTTTGTCAGCCAACTCGAGTTCGGGCCGCACGCGCGATCATCGCAAGAAGCCCGAGCTGTCGGCGCCCGGTGAGCATGTCCTCGCCGCTTACTCCGGCACTCGTGTGAGACGCAATACATTGTCGGGAACCAGCATGTCCGCGCCTGCGGTGGCGGGCGTCGTCGCGTTGATGCTTGCTGAAGCACAGTCGAGAAACGTTACGCTATCAGCCGGTGAAGTAAGAGAGATCCTGATCCGCACGGCTCGCAGGGACCCGCCCACCGTCGGCGGGGATTGGGATATCGATCATGGGTTCTGGCATCCGAGATATGGGTTTGGACGCGTTTCGGCGACGGCAGCGGTTGCTGCGGTCACTTCAATGAAACGAGGCAAGAGACGCAAGAAGAGAAAGAAGGCGAGGGCTTCGGCGGGCAAGGTTAAGCCAAAATCACAGTCACGTAAGAGCTAGCGACGCCCTCATCCAGGGTGTGATTAGGAGTTGGACTTCGGTGGGACTTAGATCACCAACAACTCAAGAGCAGTAAATCGAGCGATCCGCCGGCAACCCCGTAGGGGTGTGATGTTTATAGTAACGGACGCCGACGTGGACTTCCTGGCTCCGTTAGGGGCGGCATAGAGTTGAGCCCAGGGGACATTTCACCCCTACGGGGTTGGCAACATTGGGAACTCGCTAAACATTCTACCGCTACGGGGCTCCAGAGACTCTCAGGACACTCCCTCCGGCAAAGAGTCACGGGCCGCTCCCGGCTCAAATCTCACTTTTAACCACACCCCTCATCCGCCCAGGGTAATCATCTCTATCTTGTGATGCTGCTTTGGCTGATAGCCCTCGGGAGAGTTCATGGCTGCCAGTCGCTCATCCGAATATCTGTCGTTTCGAGCGCCCCACACCGAACTAATCAGCTCAGTCAATTGTTCGTCGGTTGCGCCGCTTCTCATCAACGACTTCAAATCGTGGCCCTCAACCGAGAACAAACAGGTCACCAGTTTTCCATCCGCGGTCAATCGAGCTCGCGTGCAGCTCGAGCAGAAGGGTTCCGTCACTGAAGCGATCACGCCAACGTCGCCGCCTCCGTCGATGAATTCGTAATCAACCGACGGCGCCGTGCCGCTGTCCCGGCCGACTTCACTCAGAGGATAACGCTCATTAATCTTCTCGATAATTTCCCTCTTGGACACTATCCGGTCCGAGATCCAGTTGTTCGCGTTGCCCACATCCATGTACTCGATGAAGCGCATCGCGAAGCCATGCTCTCGCGCAAATTCGATCAGAGGCAAGATGTCGGCGTCGTTCAGGCCTCGCTCGATTACCGCGTTGATCTTGATCGGACCAAGCCCGGCGCGCCTGGCGGCGAACAGTCCTTCCAGCACTTTATCCAGGTCTCCACGCTTTGTTATCAGCTTGAACTTTGCAGGGTCGAGCGTATCTATGCTGACGTTCAGCCGTCTTAGTCCGGCAGCCGCGAGGTCGTCTATCTGATCGCATAACAACGAACCGTTCGTCGTGAGACAAAGATCAAGATCGGGCTTCAGCGAGTTCAGCAGGCTCACAAGCCGGTGCAGGTCCTTTCGAACGAGCGGCTCGCCTCCGGTGATTCGAATCTTCTCCACACCGAGCCCAACGAACAGCCGCGCGAGACGCGTGATCTCTTCGAAGGTGAGAATTTCGTTTCGCTCGATCCACACGTATTCCTCCATCGGCATGCAATACGTGCAGCGAAAGTTACACCTGTCGGTTACCGAAATCCTCAGGTCCTTAACAGGCCGGTTGTAGACGTCTCGCACCATCGCGCGCTCCAGCGTCGAGCTTTGATCTGACAAACTCGATGATCTCCTCGTTCATAAATCGATCTTCCTGCCTGACAGTGAAGCAAGGTTTGTTTCTTTGAACTTCACGCTCCAGCAAAACGATGCTGGCCAAAACTCTCTCTTCCGGCGGCCGGTCGATCAGCACATAAGCGTCGCTCAAATCGAAGAACTGTTGCGACGAGAGTTTGAAATCCGGATTTGCGGTATCCAACACCTGAAGATAAACCGCCGGGTTCATGAAACGGCGCAGGCTGTTGCTCTCGACGATCACGAATTCGTCGTCTTCGATTTGTTTTCTCAGGGCAGGCAGCGCGGTGAACAACTCGCCTTGTTTTGTGCGCACCCACAAGGACCTGATCGCGCCGGCCGCAAGAAAGCGCGCCGTATCGGTGCCGGTGTCCCGGCGTCGCTCTTCGGTGATCGAGAACTGGTGCTCAGCCACCGCGCAGCCGCACGTTTCCCCATTCACCGAACAAACCCCGTGACCAAACTGTGTAATCTTGGCCGCGGTCCAGTTGAACTCCGGCGTGGCGCGGATGATGCCTTCGACCACCGAGGTCTTACCGATATTTCGCGTGTGTCCGCCAACCATCACCAGTTTCATGATTACCTCTTTGCGAGCTTTGCGGTCCTTTGCGTCTTTGCGTCGTGTATTAGAATTCTCAGCGCAAAGACGCAAAGGAACGCAAAGCTCGCAAAACCTTGTCTCAACACGCGAGGCCGCTTAGCGAAACGCTCAGTAAAAGCAGTCGCTTGAGACCCAGCTCGCGGCCGTGGGGTTCGTACCATTCAGTCAGGCTGTGGCAGTTACCCGATAAGCCGCCAACGCCCAGTGTGATCGCCGGAATGCCAAGCGAGATCGGTATGTTGGAATCCGTGGACGAGCAATCAAGCCGCGGCTCGACGCCCAACACCCGAGAGCACTCGATCGCCGCGCGCACAATCGGTGAGCCGACGGGCGTCTCACCCGATGGACGATCGCCCGCCTGCTCGAATTCACAGGTGAGACTCGTGCCGCTCATCGCCCGCTGTGAGTTCTCTTCGCGCACGGCGATTTCGACCACGCGGCGGAGATGCGCTTCGAGCTTATCGATTTCATCGCTCGACACCGAGCGCATGTCGACAACCATGCTCGCGCGTGCCGGAATCGCATTAACCGAGCTGCCGCCTTCGATGACGCCAACGTTGTACGAAGTGCGCGGCGCGAGCGGCGCCGGATACGACGAGAAGCGTGCAACTGCGCGGCCGAGCGCGTGGACCGGATTCACTATTCCGAAATCGCCCCAGGAGTGCCCGCCAGGTCCGTTGATCGTCACACGATAACGGCGCGATCCCAGCGCTCGATGGGTGATCCGCTCGAGCCCCGGGCCGTCGAGCGAAACAAACGCGTCGACGCCGGTTCTGAACTCACCCTTATTGAAGAGCTGCCGCACGCCTCGAAGGTTTCCCTCGCCTTCTTCACCGACAGTCGCAACAAAATAAATCGTGCCCTCCGTCACTATATTGCCGGCGTCGAGCGCCCGCGCAAGCGTAAGAAGACTAACGATTCCGCAGACGTTGTCGCTGATTCCCGGCGCGTGAAACCGCGCTCCTTCGCGACGCACGCTTACGTCCGTGCGCTCCGGGAAAACCGTATCGAGGTGTGCTGAAATGACGACACGCGGAGAAGATGAAGGTCCGGACGCCAGGCCAGCCCGTTCGGCTATCACGTTGCCCTCTTCGTCCGATCGCACAAGCGAAAGCCCAATCTCCCGGAAGCGTTGCGCGATGAATTGCGCGCGCGCCTCTTCCTTGAATGGAGGAGCCGGTATCTCGCAGATCCGCACAAGCTCATCGTCAAGTTCGGCGCGTAGCTCGTCCAGAAAATGAAATCCGCGCCGAATCTGTGGGGATTTCATCAGAGTGGCTATTGAGGGTTCGTCGGTTACGGCTGCGTAGTTCTGCATTAGTTCGGCTCTTTGTTGCATGTACGGGCCTGGGAGCGCAGGCATCCTGCCTGCCTCCTGGTGGTGCTGCGCAGCAGGCAGGATGCCTGCGCTCCCAGGCCCTTAGACTAATCGCATGATCTCTTCATCGGAGAAGACCGAATCGCTCTGCTTGGCGCGATTGAATATCCGCTCGACCCGCTCCTTGGTAGGCTCGATTCCATTTCGCTCGAGCCAGAAGATGACGTTTGATTTGCCGCTCATCGGACCAATCTCGATAGTTTGCTGCCGGTTCAACATGCTCGCAGGCACGCCGGAGTAGACCATATCCGCGAGCCAATCATCGCCTTTGTTGAAAGCCTTGATGACCGCCGCCGCGTGCACACCGGTCGCCGTTCGAAAAGCATCGCGGCCGACCACCGGGTACGAGATCGGGATAGGAACTCCGGTGGACGCGCTCACTGTGTCACAGTAACGCATGAGGTTTGAAAGGTCGCGGTCGATGTAGCCCATCAACTGAAGGTTCACCAGCAGTTGATCCATCGGCGTGTTGCCGACGCGTTCGCCGATCCCCAATCCCGTGCCGTGCAACCGGTCAGCGCCAGCCTCGAAGGCGGCGATCGCATTGATGACACCCAGGCCGCGATCCTGGTGGCCGTGCCAATCGATCTTCACCTCATCAGTCAATTCCATTCCGTGGATAACCGCTTTGACATAGCCGATCAGCGCGCGCACGCCGTCCGGAGTCGCATGGCCCACGGTGTCGCACACGCAAATGCGCCGGGCGCCGGCTTCGATTGCGGCGCGGTAGAGCGCCCGCACCGTAGCCGGATGCGCGCGCGTCGTATCTTCAGTTACATACATCACCGGCAGTCCGTGCGAAACGGCGAAGCGCACCGCTTCTTCAGTTGCGGTGAGCATCATCTCCAGCGACCAGCCTTCGGCGTATTGGCGAATGGGGCTCGATCCGATAAACGTGCACGCTTCGATCGGTATTCCGACCTTCTCGGATATCTCGACGATCGGTTCGAGGTCCGCGAGAACCGTTCTCGCCGCGCAGTTGGGCCGGATATCCAGCTTGCAGTCGACGATCTCCTTTGCAAGCCGTGTTACGTCCGCCACCGCGCGTGGTCCCGCACCGGGGAGCCCTATGTCGGCGGTGTCTATTCCGAGCGAATCCATCAGGTGAATAAGCTCGATCTTCTTCTCAATAGGAGGATCGATTACCGAAGGCGACTGCAGGCCATCGCGCAACGTTTCGTCGTTCAGTTCCAACATCCGATTCGTCGTTTCCGCGCGGCCGACGAGGTTCCAATCGTAGATTAGCTCGTTCTTATCCATCCATTCGTACCGTTTCGATTAGAGCAAACGCGCAAGCAGAAGGTCAAGACAACGCACCGTCGGGCAGAGGAGCAACCAGAGAAGAGGAACCACAGATGGACACAGATAAACACAGATAGAAACGAGAGAGGGTATCGATGATCGTATGCCTATGCCGGCGCAGCTATTCTTCTTTTTCATCTGTGTTTATCTGTGTTCATCTGTGGTTTCATATGCGTTCATCTGTGGTTCCATACTCCTGCGGCCGCCCACGGAAGAAGAACCACAGATGGACACAGATAAACACAGATAGAAACGTGAGAGGGTATCGATGATCGTATGCGTATGCCGGCGCGGCTGTTCTTTTTTTCATCTGTGTTTATCTGTGTTCATCTGTGGTTTCATATGCGTTCATCTGTGGTTCCATATTCCTGCGGCCGCCCGTGTTACCATTCACGCTCGAAGAGGGCACGTGACACCGAAGACTTTCGACCAAACCAAAGCGATAGAGATTACACCGGCTCAACTAATGTTGGCTTTCGCCGCGCTGTTCATCCTGAACCTTCTGCTCCGCGTGTTCTACATTCGTTATGACTTCGTAAACGGCGATGAAGGCGTGCGCGCGCTCACTGCGGTTCGAATGCTCGAAGGCGCGCGACTCTACGCCGACGTGGTAACCGACAAACCGCCAGGCGCTTCCCTGTTCTACGCAGCGGTGTTCTTTTTGTTTGGCGCCAGCATGAAAGCCGTTCACGCGGCGGCTATCGTCTGGAATTTTGCGACGAGTATTGTTGTCTATCTGATAGCTTCTCGTTTCCTTACAAGGCGCCTGGGTTTGTGGGCAGCATTACTGTTTGTCTACTTCAGCACAAACTACTTCACTCAAGACACGATGGCGGCAAACACCGAGCTCTTGATGGCGCTGCCCTACACCGCGGCGTTCTATTTCTTCGTGCGCGCCAGCAACCCAAGCGGCATGACCACGCAAGGCGAAGCGACAGGGCTCTCTGGCTGGGTCGCTCTCTTTCTTGCCGGACTGCTTACCGGGCTCGCGGCCCTGTTCAAGCAGGTCGGCGTGTTGAACCTGGGGTTCTTCGCGCTCTACGAAATACTCGACATGTGGAGGGCACGCGGAGAACGCACGCTCCCGGCTTCTATCCGGCGCTCGTTTGGCCGCCTCTCAGTTGCAGGAGCGGGGTTCGCTCTCGTCATTGCAGCGTTTGTTGTTTGGCTTAGCTCGATGAACGCGCTCGGCGACTTTTGGAGAAATGGAATAGTCCTCAACATGTTTTACATCGACTCCGAACCCGCGGGCCTGTGGTTGAGGTTCATGGCCGGCCGAGGAGTTGGATTCATTCTCTTCAATGCGACGCTGTGGTCGTTAGCCGTGTTGGCGGTTTGGCATGCGATCAAAGAAGGAAGAAACTCCGGCGACAGAGCGGCGATTGAAAACGAACCGAATCAGGCATCTTTCGACCGGACGGTCGCGCTGTGGGGAGGTGTAACGCTTATCGCCGTAATAATGAGCGGCCGCTTCTACGGTCACTACTTCATCCCCGCGCTGCCCGCGCTGTCGTTGCTTGGCGCCCGAGGCGTTCAATTGTTTCGACGAGCGCTCGGTGACCCAAATCGCAAACGAAAAGCTCAGGTCGCGATCGTTATCCTAAGCCTGTTCTTCTTAGTCGGTTTGTTCAGGTGTCATCATCGCACCGCGGTGCTTGCTTACGAGACCGTGACTGGAACGCGCACGCAATGGAGCGCGAATTGGGGAATGACAAAACGCGAACAGGAAACCGAGGTCGTGTCCAACTTTGTGCGAGCGCAGATTCCAGCCGGTGAGCCGCTTTACATCTGGGGCTACGCGCACGATGTGTTTTGGCGCACTCGTTGCCGGCCCGCGTCGCGTTACCTGACGCCATACTTCATAGACGGCCGTTTTGCCGACGCCGAAGCGACCGTGTCCTCATCGGGCGAACAGTTCAGACGCGAAGCCGCGGCTAATCTGCTTGAAGACCTTCAGCACACCAGGCCTCGATTGATATTGGATATTGAAGGCAATTTCAGGACCCTGCCTTATCCCGAGTTGATAAAGTTCATCGACGACAACTACCGCGAAGATGGAAGCGCCGGCCCCGACCCGTCCCGCCCGTTCCGCGTGTTGCATCTCACGTGAAAAAACGATTGCCTGAAAATATCTGAGGCAGTTGACGCTCGTTCAGAACTAGCGTTGCCTCACTCACTACTCGGCTTGACGCGTTGGTGGCGTTCGAGTATTTGCTCAAAAAGCTCCGGTGTCGCGCGGAAGGTTGTTTTGGAGAGCCGATCTATCGCTTGCGGCAGATCAATGAGGTCTCTCACGGCCGCCTGTTCCAATAACGCAAGCGTCGGCAGGACAGTCAGCGAGAGTGCCTCCGCGGCCTTCCTCGCGGCTCGATCATCTATCAAAACCGCATCAGCCTGGAGCTCGCACGCAAGACTGATTGCCTCTCGTTCTCCATAGTCAAGAAAACTAAGAGCGCTTGCCGGAGGAGCAGACAGTGTCCTTATTTCAAGCCAGGCGGGATGTTTGCGAAACCATTCCTTTACTTGCTCAGGCGTCTTCGGATCGTTCAGCTCATCGAAAACAGCCTGTGGAATTACAACGCGCCCAAAAAGGGCGGGGAGAATGTGCGTGGTTTCTATTTCAATCAAGTATCGAAGCGGAGTGGTGTTTGAAATAACAATCATCGATTGTGGCGATTCAACAATTCTTCAAGCGCACCGCGATCGTGCTCCAGTTCTGTAATCGTGTAGTCGAGATAGACACCGTGGTCCTTCAAGAAGCCTTCAATCTCCATTCGAGAGAGGCCCAGCAGCTCACGCATTTGAAAGGTTGTAATGCGTCCTTCCCGGTACGCTTCGAGCGCTGCCATCTCCAAAAGCCTTTGCGGAAGGTCCCGACTGTTCGGAGACAGATTCGAAGCAATATTGTCGGGTATCATTAATGTAACGTCCATACATTAGCTCTTGGACTTGAGCATAACCCAGAACGGAGATTCGCGGCAACGAAAGCGCGTAGGAACTGACTCATCACTGGGAACAGTCGCCTGTAAGAGTCCAATAGCCCGGCACTCCTTCTACTGATACAATACGCGTTCAACAATTCACCAACAGTGGAGAACTCAGGAGGATCGCTATGAAAGCGAGAGCTTTCGCTTTTGCAATCGCGCTGGTTATCGCATCGTCAACAGTCCAATACGCGCAGCGGCCGACAGCGCCGTCCGGCGCATCGGGGGCCTCCGGCTATCTGACGCCGCCTAAGGTCATCGTCGACATCCTGGACGCGGCGCCCACGCCGACGGTGATAGTTTCGCCCGACCACAGGTTAGTGGCGCTGCTCGAACGGCACAGCATGCCTACGATAGCCGACCTGGCCGAGCCCATTCATCGAATCGCCGGCGCGCGCATCAATCCTAAAACAAACGGACGCCAGCAACGCACCGGAAATGTGTTCGCCATAACACTGAAATCGATCTCGGACGGGGTCGAAAAAAAGATAGCCGGTCCGGGCAATGCCAACATCGGAAACGTGAGCTTCTCGACCGACGGCAAGCGGCTCTCCTTCACTAACACAAAAGAGAACGGCATCGAGTTGTGGGTGGCGGACACCGCGACCGGCCAGGCAAAACTCGTGAGCGGGACCGATAGATTGAACGCGGCCGCCGGGGATCCCATCGACTGGCTCAAGGACGGCACAACGCTCCTCGTTCAACTCGTGCCTTCGGGCCGAGGCCCTGCCCCCGCAGAGCCGCGCGTCCCGACCAGCCCGAACATCCAGGAGAACCAGGGCAAAGCCGCGCCCGCCGAAACCTATGAGGATATGATTAAGAGCGGTCACGACGAGGATCTCTTTGAGTACTACTTCACAAGCCAGCTCGCGATGATCGACAGCACCACCGGGCGCAAGACGCTCGTCGGCAAACCGGCGATTCTCGAAAACGTCACGCCGTCGCCCAACGGCGACTACATTCTGGTTTCGCGGTTGAAGCGGCCGTTCTCGCGACTCGTGCCGATGAACGGCTTTCCGAAAGAGATCGAGATTTGGAATCGCCGCGGAGAACTCGTCAAGAAGCTCGCCGATGTGCCCTCTAGTGAGTTCGTTCCGATCGGCGGCGTCGAGACCGGGCCGCGCAACTGTCGCTGGCGATTGGATCAGCCCGCGACAGTCACGTGGGTGGAAGCCCTCGACGGAGGCAACTCGAAAACCAAGGTTCCGTTTCGCGACAAGGTGCTCGCGTTGGCGGCGCCTTTTTCAGACGCGCCGGTTGAGGTGGCGAAAACCGAATGGCGATTCGGCAATCTCTCTTACACCGAAAAAGGTATTGCCCTGCTAAGCGAATCCGATCGCGCCACGCGGCGCGTTCGGACGTGGATTCTTGAAGCGGGCGCTGAGCCGCGTAAGCTTTGGGAGCGAAGGCAGCAGGACGCTTATACAAACCCCGGCACTCCAGTCGTTCGCCGAGACAACGGAGCCGGACGCGCCGGCGGAGGCGGAGGCTTTGGCGGTTTCGGCGGAGGCGGATTGATTCAACAGAACGGGGATTCGATCTACCTGATCGGAGTGGGCTCGTCACCGGATGGCGATAGGCCGTTCATCGATCGCCTCGACTTGAAGACACTAAAGTCGGAAAGGCTTTTTAGATCATCCGAGAAGACGTATGAATCAATCGTTGCTCCGCTGGATGCCGATGCCAAGAGCATCCTCACCGAATACGAAACATCGACCGATCCGCCCAACTACTACGTGCGCGATCTCGCGGCCGGAACAAAGCGCGCGCTCACTCAGTTCAAGGATCCGGCGCCCCAACTAGCCGGCGTCGAAAAGCAATTCATCACCTATGAGCGAAAGGACGGAGTGAAGCTGTCCGGCACATTGTACCTGCCGCCGGGCTACAAGAAAGGCGAGCGGCTGCCGCTGGTGATGTGGGCCTATCCCCGCGAGTTCACGGATAACGATACGGCCAGCCAGGTTTCGGGCTCGGCTTACAGATTCACTCGCGTCACCGGAATCTCTCACTTGTTTCTGCTTACCCAGGGATACGCGATCCTGGACAATCCGACGATGCCGATCGTGGGACCGGGCGAGACCGCGAACGACAGTTATGTTGATCAGCTCGTGGCAAGCGCGGAAGCGGCGGTGAACAAAGTCGTTGAAATGGGAGTCGCCGATCGCGATCGAATCGGCGTTGGAGGACACAGCTACGGCGCATTCATGACCGCCAATCTGCTCGCTCACTCCAATCTGTTTCGCGCCGGCATCGCGCGCAGCGGAGCTTACAATCGAACGCTGACGCCGTTCGGGTTTCAGAGCGAGCGAAGAACGTTCTGGGAAGTGCCGGAGATCTACGGCAAGATGTCGCCGTTCTTCTACGCCAACAAGATCAAGACGCCGATTCTGTTGATTCACGGTGAAGCGGACGACAATTCGGGAACGTTCCCGATTCAGTCGGAGCGGTTCTACATGGCGCTCAAGGGTCATGGCGCAACCGTGCGATACATCACTCTGCCGTTTGAAGCTCACGCGTATACGGCTCGTGAGTCGGTCTTTCACACGCTGGCGGAGATGATCAACTGGATGGACAAGTACCTGAAAAACGCCGGCCCGAGAGACGCGGCGGCGGCGCATTCAAAGTGAGAAGCGATTAATAGCGGGGGGTCAGTCCTTCGCGTGCTTCGCGTGCTTTGCGTGCTTTGCGGTCCTTTGCGTCTTTGCGTTGAGTATTGTGTCTTGCGCCTTCAATACCCAATACTCAACGCAAAGACGCAAAGGACCGCAAAGCGCGCGGAGGTTATTGTCAACGCAGAATCCGAACGCTACCGATGTTCTCGATACGAGCGATCCTTCACTCGAATCACGAATTTCAGACCCGACCAAATCTCGTTGACGGCGCAAACTTTCACATCGACGAGTCCGGCGTCGAGTCCTATCTCTCGCACCGAGTTGTCAGACAGATCGGTCTTTACACCCGAAGCCTTCTTTGGCCACGCGATCCACAGCATTCCTGCCGGGGCGAGTCTCGAAGCAAGAAGCGGGAAGCGTTGAATGAGCTCCCGTTGTGACTTCGCGAAGAACAAGATCAGGTCGAGAGAGGTCGCCGTGCTGGCGGCAAACTTAACCCCATCCGGAAGCCCTGCCAGCTCGCCGCGAAACCCCGGAGGCGCGCCAATCATCGCGACCCGGAAGCCGTCCCTTATTCCGAGCTTCTTTGCAAGGGGTGTTTCTGAGTAACCGGCCATAGTTTGAATCGAGAGGTCCGACAAACTTCAAAGTTTGTCGGACAACTCGACTCCAAAATGCTCACGTAGGGCGGATTGCCATTCTTCGTGGCTGGCGAGCTCGCGTTCTTGCTTCTCGCCGTGCGTAGTGATGATCAGTCGCATTTCGCTGACGGTGATTCGACCGTCTTCGGTAGCTCGCGTGCACGCGCGCCGTCTGGTGAAGATCGACTCCGGTGATGTCTGATGATAGTGGCACATGTCCGCGAAGTCAGAGTATTCGTGCGGCTCGAGCGTGAAGCGATACTCGGGCTTCCATTCGTCACCCTTCCTCCGCTCTACAATCAAATATCCGTCGGCATCAACCAGGCGATAAGCCTCGGCGTCCTGCAATTGCTCATTTCGATCATCGAGCATGAGCGGCTCGCGGAATGAATCCCCGAACCCAACGTCGGCGAGCCAACGAACTTCGAGCTGAACAAGCAACGCCATATGATCATAAGGCGGGTCGAAGCCTCCTTCATCGCGGGCGACTCCCGCCGACAGCATCGACACTGAAAAGCCCATCGCTCGAAGCAACGCGCAAAAAGCCCCGTTCAACTCGTAACAAATACCACCGCGTCGTTGGTCAACTATCTTGTGAACGATCTTCTCTTCGTCGAGGACGATCCGCCTTCCGAGATGATTGTCCAGATTCTCGAATGGAACCGCGAGCATGTGCGCCTTGTGCAACTCGCGCAGCGTCTCCGCGGACACGTCACGACGACCAGCGTAGCTTATTCGGTCGAGATATTTCTCAACATTCATGCTTATCCGAACTAGAAACGATGCTACACCTACGAAGGCTCTCCGCGACAGGGTGCAATTAGAAATGGGCTTGCGTCACGGCACTTCGAAGCGGCGATCGAGCGTTCCGCTCGGCAACCGGTAGTGGGGTATTAGTGTGTTGGTCGGTTGACGGGCAAATCGGAGGTGCGCGATGATGGGCGCACTTCCAAGGGGGCAAAAATCACGGCGCAGGAGAAACAGGGTGACTATCGCGGCTGGTTTTAAGTGTGAAGGCGGGATAGTACTTTGCGCTGATACCCAGGAAACCTCGGGCGATATAAAACTAAGCGTTCAAAAGCTCGTGCGTTACGAACGGGAGTGGTGCCAAGCGGGACTAGCCGGATCGGGCTGGAACGGTATCCTGATTGACACTCTGATCCAAAACATTATGCACGCGCTTGATCGCGGTTACGACGATATAGGCAGAATCGAACAAGCCATCAGTCACACGCTGGCGAGATTCTATCGCAGAGATATTAGCCTTCATCCGAACCTTGATGGCTACGAGAAGGTCATTGACCTGCTGATTGCGCTGAAGCCCAAGGGCGAAGACCGAGTTTGGCTATTTAGGTCTGAGGCAGCATCATTGAAGGAGGTTGCCACGCAGGATGTTATAGGATGCGGAGACGTTATTAGATACGTTGCTCACAGCCTTTACAGAGACAACATGCCTATGAGTCAAGCCGTGACTCTTGGTGTGCACTTGGTGAGTCTTGCGAAGAAACATGTTGACAAAGTCGGCGGCGAAACGAACATTCTGGAGATTACATCCGATGGGCGTTTGGGTTGGGAACGAATCGAGGACTCAGAAAGACAGGAGAGGTTTCTCGACCGGTTCAACGAGGCGTTGAAAGAGATAACTCTTCTGTTTCCCGATACGAGTATACCGAACGATGAAGTCTTCCAGAAACTAGCGATAGTATTTGCACGACTCAAAGAGCTAAGAGAACAGTACTTCGATGAAGCCATTCAGTCGGATTTGATCCAAGCAATAACTGATCCTGATGGCTTTCAAGGCCACACGTATGAGCATTTTCGACCGGGTACTATGTTTCGTATCGGCTCAGAGGCTATGAGAGTTTACGAAGACAGCAACAGAGAGGACCGGGAGCGGGCGCAGCGAGAACACGAGGCGCAGGAATCAAACAAAGAATCAGATAAAAAATGAGAGAGAACGCAGCCGACACACCCACTTGGTAAGCCCTGCTTGGACTCTTAGTGTCGGTGAAAGAAGCGCTTTCTATATTCGGACGGCGTGAAGCCAAAATGCCTGCGGAACTGGTACAAGAAAGTATGCCTATTGCCGTACCCTACCGACGCCATGACCTGCTTGACGCTGAGAAAGGTAGTCGTAAGAAGTGTCGCAGCCTTTTCGAGTCTCAGTCTTATCAAGTGGGTTATCGGCGCGACACCCATTTTGCTCTTGAAAATACGGGAGACGTGCGAGCCCGATAGATTAACGACACTGCCTAGTTCCGGCAGAGCGATACGGCGATGAAGATTCGCCTTCATGAAATCAATCATCACCTCAACCCTGTCTCTATCAATCAAACTATCCGGGGTTTCTGATTCAGTCTGTTCAAATCGTCGCCCGGAGAGAGTGGTAGTAGAGCGCCGTTTTCCTTTTGATTTGATCTCCGACGAAGTTTCTTGCAACTCAGGATAGAACGGCGCTAGGGGCGAAGACAGAGCCTTCGATGCGACCGCTTGCGCCTCTAGAAGCCTGCCGGTTTCGCTTAGCTCGACGGCATAGGCATTGATCGTAGTGAAGCGAGCTAGCGGTTCCGCATACGGTAAGAAGGGAGTTAAACGCTCAAGGTCTCCGATAGCCAGAGTGTTGAACCCTTCCATTGATTTTACGATAGCAATTCCCGCTGAGGCGTGAACGAAATCCGAGATAGAGGGATTCGCTTTGAGCGCTTCCGTGTAGAAGTATACCGCAGGTTCAACCTTGCCCTGATAAACTTCAAGCGCAGCTCTCGATATGAGTGCTTGCGCTTTGTAGGTTCGGGTTTGTTCTGCGACTCTTTCTAAAATATCTGGGTGATACTCCAACTCCCTACACTTGCACCACACTAAATAATATTGCGCAATTAGCTGGAACTCTTTTATTGGGATGTTAGCTAAGAGTCTTGCCAGTTCTCTTACTTGTTCAACATGTCGAAAGGCATGAGCTAGCTTGATCTGTTGCAGAATACGGTTTCCTAGTTCTTGGTAGGTTGCCGCACCTCTAAGTAACCGCTGATACAATGCGGGCACGGAGGATACTATGAAGAAACTAGCATCTGTCTGTTTGCTCACGCTCTGTCTGTCGGTTCCGGTTTTTGCGGGACACATCATACCTGGTGGCTGGTGCGATTGTGGCGCTCCGGGCTGTATCTGCGACCCCGGCGAGACTCCCGGTGGTAACAGAGCGACTGTGCCGGATGACCCTAAGCCTAACGATCTGGGCGCTGAGGCGCTTCTGGTATTCGCCGTGCTGCTTCTAGCACTCAGATACAAAGCCTGAGCTTAATGTGATTCCGCTAACTGAATGCAGCTATCGCTCTCGCGGCGATTCGGTATTTGTGTATGTCGAGTCGCAGTGTAGCACAGAATACGAAAGACACAAGCGAAAGGAAGGGATGCTATCTTCTTAATCGGGATATGATTCGATCATGGAATCAGGCCGCAAGTAATTCTTCCAAGCTCCAAATGTGATCCGTGATCCCGGCTTCCATCGCGGGTGTCACTCTCAGGCTTTGATGAACCTTGCAGAAGTTGTAGTACGCGAAGTGAAGCGCGTAAGAGTGCTTTAGGTTGGCCCACTTCTTTGAGAATGCATTAGTCAATCGCGTCATTCGGCGCATCGACATTCGCACAGTGAGGTTCTGGCGCTCGATATGTGACGTTCCCACTTTCGACATATCGGGATCGCCGTGAATTGGAATCTTCACGCAATCCACACATTCAGCCGGCGAGTATCGCTGTGCGCCCTCGCGAGGCGCTGCGTACACTTTCACGATCTGGGCGAAGTCTACGTACTGACCACCCAGACTGTAGACCACAGCATCTTTGTACGGCGCGAATCCGTCTGTGCTCATTAGAAAGCTACCCTTCGTCGCGTGTGCGATCTTCTCGGTGAAGACGACGGTATCGGGTCGGGTGCGCTGTCCAAGATGCCAAGCAAGGATTACTTTCGTGTGTCGTTCGATTGCGATGAAGCAATAGGCATCGCCTAATGTGTCGTCACCTTCGCGGCCTTGAAAGTTCTTCGTCTTTTGCTTCATCCCAACAAAGCCCCATATTTCGTCGGCCTGTACTTCGCTAACGCTGAGTCCTTGTATGCGAGCTTCCATTAGCTTCTCGCATCGCTCGCCAACTACTTCAAGGAGGTTGAGAATGGTGCGCTTTTCAACCTTGGTAATTCGCTCCGTGGTTCGGATCGAACAGCCTTCGACTAAATGCTGGATGACCGAGAGAGCCTTATCCATTGAGAGCCGCATTTCGCCTAACGGCCTTTCCTGCGGCTCAAGAAACGACACTTTGCAGGACAGGCAACGGAAGCGCTGATTGCCCTTGCGATCTTTCCCGTATCTCTGTGCTGGCTTATTGCAGGTTTCGCAGTTCATTTTCTCTCCCGGAATCGACCAACACGATATTACCAAAATGCTAAAGCATAGTCAATCAAAATCGTGTTGGTTCCTTAACTGTTTTATTGATTTCGCCGGAGCATTTGGCGCATACTTGTCGGGCTATGCTTGACACCGGGTTAATCAAGATTGATGTTCGGGCCAACTTGCCTTGGTTGTGTCTTGAAACGCAGGATGGCTACTGGGTTGGTGTATGCGAGCCTCTCAAGCTAACGGTCGAGTCTCAGACTTGGGCTGATCTAATGCAGGACATCGGCCTTACTCTAGATTCAATGCTCCAAGACCTTCTTAGCTCCAACGAGCTAGAGAAGTTCCTACGAGATCATGGATGGGAAGCGGCAGGGCCAATCCCTAGCGCTCTGGATGGACCGATAAGGTTCGACGTGCCGTTTATCCCCGCAATGATGGAATCTCGCGCATGATCCGCAAAGAGGCATTGAGAAATAAGATCAGGGAACTTGGGTATACGTACAAAACGCAACAGAAACGAACTCACCTCTGGAAGAACCCCAAAACGTCACACTACATATCGCTGCCTATGCGAGACCTTGTAACAGAGGAGTACGTCCGCTTTACTCTTAGGGATGCTGGATGCGAAAAAGAAGAAATCGAAGCGTTTATCGCGTCCGCAAAAAGTTGACAGTCGGCCAGGGCCATACTTATTTCTTCTTCCACCTTGCTGCGGCAGCCTTCTTAGCGATCTGCTTCCTCTTGCGCGGTGTTAGCGATGCTGCTCTGGCTCTGCCGCCTTTCAATCCACCAAGGCGACCGGCTCTTACTGCGGAGGGAAGCTTTTCAGATTCGGGAGCGGATTCAGGAAGGGTTAACCCGTCTCGTCGCGCGTCGCGTCTCAGGATTTCTTGGAGTCCGTCGAAAGCGGTTTCGTTTTCGTCTCTGCGCTTTGGCATACTTGCATTATGACATGGGCACACAGAGAGAGTTCAAGGTATTTTGAAAAGA
>DATNBZ010000205.1:0-16158 GCA_035607285.1 Blastocatellia bacterium
CTCTTCTACGTTCGGTGGGAAGGAGGTTGTCGTCATTCTCGAGCGCGATCTGGAGGCCCGACTGATGCAGTGGGAATACAAACTCCTCGCGACAAAGAAGACCTCGACCATGCAAAAAGAATTGAGCGAAGCGGGAGCCGAGGGCTTTGCTTTTGTCGGTGTCACCGTCGGCGAAACGGCAATCGGCGGGAGAGAAGTCGTCTCCATTCTGCGTCGGTCTGCTTTAAAATGATCGTGCAGCAGCATCGCGTGTGGTCTTCGGTTTGTAGTACGGCCTTCAGGCGGAAGTTTGTAACTCATCCGTGTGAGAGCACATTCTACAAACTTTCGCCTGAAGGCCGAACTACAAACTGAAGCACGAACCCATGCGTCTCTTATGACCACGTCTGGCTTCACAAGACGCGAAGTGCTTGCGGCGTTCCTTGGCGTGCCGGCGGCGCTTGCTGCCTGCCGCTCGCACGGTGCGCCGCCCGCGTTGCCCGAAGGAGAAATCGTCGGCGCGTCGGACCTGATCGGCCATCGCATCCGAGACGGCTTGCGTGTCTCGCCCTCTGCTGATCAATGGAAGCGAATCGGCGTAGTCATAGTCGGAGGCGGGATCGCCGGTCTTTCTGCCGCGTGGCAATTGCTCAGAGCAGGCTTCGAAGATTTCGTGCTGATCGAACTTGAACAGGCGCCCGGAGGAACGTCTCGCAGCGGCTCCGCACCGCTTGTTTCTTATCCGTGGGGCGCGCACTACTTGCCGGCTCCAATGAAAGAGAACGCCGCGCTTGTTTCTTTGCTTGATGAGATGGGCGTGCTCGAAGGACGCGATGCTGAAGGTCAGCCCGTCGTTGCTGAACAATATCTGTGTCGCGACCCTGAAGAGCGAGTCTTCTATCGAGGCCGTTGGTATGAGGGCCTGTACTTGCACGCGGGTGCGAGCCCTGAAGACCTTGCCGAGTTCGATGCGTTCAACGCTGAAGTCAATCGATGGGTGGCGTGGCGCGACTCGGAAGGGCGCCGGGCCTTTGCGATTCCGGTTGCGACTGGATCGGATGACGTTGAAGTAACCTCGCTCGATAAAGTCACGATTGCAGAATGGCTGGATAGCCGGGGTTGGCGTTCAGAGCGCCTTCGCTGGTTGATCGACTACGCGTGTCGTGACGATTACGGACTGACGGTCGAGCAGGCCAGCGCGTGGGCGGGACTCTTCTACTTTGCATCGCGCGTGACGAAGCCCGGCGCTGAAGCGAGACCGTTGATGACCTGGCCTGAAGGTAATGGCCGGTTGGCTTCTCATCTTTACAACAAAGTGAAGTCGAAAGTCAGGCTGGGAGTCGCCGCCTGCGAGATTGTTCCTACGGATGCAAACGGTAGAGATGGTGTCGACGTTATCGCGATCGATCGGGACGGGCAGACCGCGAGCGGCTTTCACGCTGACAAAGTAATCTTCGCCGCACCGCATTTCCTCACTAACTATGTCATTCGTCCTTACCGGGAGAATCCGCCGGCTCACGCGGCCGAGTTTCAATACGGGGCGTGGATGGTTGCGAATTTGTTTTTGAAAGACAGACCACAGGACCGAGGGTTTCCGCTTGCGTGGGATAATGTGCTCTATGAGAGCAAGTCGCTCGGATATGTCGTCGCGAGTCACCAGCGAGGATTGGATCGCGGGCCGACGGTGTTCACTTATTACTATCCGCTGTGCGATGCCGATCCGCGTGAGGCGAGATCGAGACTGCTGTCCGCTGGGCGCGATGAATGGGCCGATGTAGCGTTGACGGATTTGTCTCGCGCGCATCCTGAGATTCGATCGCTGACGGAGCGCCTTGACGTGATGCGCTGGGGTCACGCGATGATCAGGCCCCGACCGGGGTTTGTGTGGAGTGAGGCTCGAAGACTCGCCGCGAAACCGTATCGAGGAATACACTTCGCTAACACGGACCTGAGCGGCGTACCGCTTTTTGAAGAGGCTT
The DNA here is from genome assembly GCA_035607285.1 of Blastocatellia bacterium. Taxonomy (GTDB): domain Bacteria; phylum Acidobacteriota; class Blastocatellia; order UBA7656; family UBA7656; genus Onstottus_A. The sequence goes on from DATNBZ010000205.1 coordinate 1,959, forward strand.
TCTATCACGGAACGCGAGCCGCTGAAGAAGTACTAGCGACGCAGAAGCGCAGATGAGCACGGGGCAGAGGAGCAGAGGGAGCAGAGGAGAAGAGGGAGCAGAGGAGAAGAGGGGCGGAGGAGCAGCGGTGAATGAAACGGCATCAGTAATCGTACCGTCCACGAATCAGAGTGAGGACGCTCTCAACACCTCAGCGCATTTGCTCGTCCGCTCGTCCGCTCCTCCACTCCTCAGCACCTCCGCTCCTCCACTCCTGAGCTCCTCCGCTCCTCCACTCCTGAGCTCCTCCGCTCCTCAACTCCTCGCTCCTCAACTCCTCAGCCCCTCCGCTCCTCCACTCCTCAGCTCCTCCGCGCCTCTGCCTGTCTCCGAGTCGCCCCGTCGAAACCTCTGGCTCTTTTCTGCGCGCACGGACCTCTCGGTTTTTCTCGGCAGCGCGGTTGTATCGCTCGTTGCTCTCTGGATTGGCGCGCGAGCCGGCGTGCTCTACGGTGATGCGCCTGACTGGGCGTGGGTGCCCGCGGTGTTGCTGATCGACGTCGCGCACGTCTGGTCGACGAGCTTTCGTGTCTATCTCGACAAAGATGAATTACAGCGAAGACCGTGGCTATACACGCTGGTGCCGGTGCTCGGTCTCGCAATAGGAGTCGCGCTGTATTCGGAAGGCGAGCTGGTCTTCTGGCGAGTGCTTGCTTACCTCGCGGTGTTTCATTTCATCCGCCAGCAATACGGATGGGTTGCACTCTATCGGGCGCGCGCGGGTGAGCGCGAGGCTCTTGGTAAATGTATCGACGCGGTTGCGGTTTATTCGGCAACGCTTTATCCGTTGATCTACTGGCACACGCATCTGCCCCGAAAGTTCTGGTGGTTCCTTGCGAATGACTTCACTCATGTCCCTGCGATGATTGAACGCATAGCCGCGCCGCTCTACTGGCTCGCGCTTGGTGTTTACGCTTCGAAGTCCTTGTACGGCTGGCTCGTTAAGAGAGAAGGGAATCCCGGGAAGGATATCGTCATCGTGACCACCGCTGTGTGCTGGTATGTCGGCATCATCGGTTTCAACTCGGACTACGCTTTCACGGTGACCAATGTCGTCATTCACGGAGTGCCTTACTTCGCGCTGATCTACTGGTACAGCCGTACGCGCATGAAGCAAACCGGTGGGCGCGGCGTATATCGAATCTTCGCCCACGGGCCGGCGATCTTCCTTGTTAGTCTTTGGGCAATCGCTTACATCGAAGAGATGTTTTGGGACCGCGGAGTGTGGCAAGACCGAAGCTGGCTGTTCGGTTCGCCATGGGAGATTGGGGCTTTGAAGTTAATCCTGGTGCCTTTGCTTGCGCTGCCGCAACTCGTGCATTACGTGCTCGACGGCTTCATCTGGCGCCGTAAGAACAATCCCGATTTTGCGTTTGTTGAAGCACAAGATGTCAAAATGGGCTAGCGATCAAAGAGATTCGCGAATCTCGATAGTAAGGACAGCGAGGCTACGATTGTGCCAGCATAATGTGCTATTTCCGCGTCGAAGTCGCTGAACAAGCAGAGCCCGCGAGCCGTTGCGTTGCGGTGCGACGCTCATGTTACACATCGGTGATCGATTTGTAAGATGATTGTCATACGGACGGATCTTCAATCCGTTTAGACTCCCAATGTGAAGAGAAATGGCGGCTACCTGCACATTCTTGATAGTGAGCATGAGTTGTTCGTCAGGAACCTTAGGACTGCGCGTCTTTCGGCTTCACCGGCCATAAGGGCGCCGCCGCGGATAACGCCCTCACGGCGATTTCGCGGAAAGAGAAGGCAAGGGATCAACGGCGATGACAATAGCGCTGCCTGGAGTTGTTTGAGAATAGCGGCTACCTTTTAGGTGCTCGAGGAGACGACGGCCTGAGTAATGGAAGGACAAAATCATGGGCCAACCAGTTCTAAACGTACTTGTGATACACAGCCATTCGGTTCGTAGAGAGAATGTCCAGCGGTTTCTTAGCGACTATTACTTCTATGCAGTCGACACGGCGGGCAACGCCGAGGAAGCGTGGAACCTGATAGTACAAGCTAAAAGCCCTTATCAGGTGGTTCTGATCGAGAAGACACTTCCCGAGAGCTCGGGCCAGGCGGCCTCAGGCGCTGTTGGCATCGACTTGATGCAGAGGATCAAGGCCCGGAGCCCGCTTACAGAAGTAATCCTGCTGACCGGCAGGGTGTTGGCCGAGTTCGAGGAAGCTGAACAGGCGGGCGCCTATCGGTGTCTTGGCAATGATTTCAATATGACCGAGCTTGCGATTCTCGTGCGCCATGCGGCGGAGTATCGGCTGCAAAAGAGCGCCGCGCGAGAGAAAAGAGCGTTGCGAATTCTGATAGAGACGGGCGCGTCTCTTCTTGGCGGCCATACGCGATCCGATTCACTTCGCTTGATCTTGAAAGGGGTCAAGCAGACGGGGTTTGATCGAGTTCGGCTTTATTTGCTATCCGAGGACAAGAACTATCTGGTCGGGGAACTTCAGGTCGGTCTGGATGATAACTTCGAAGGGCTTCGATGGCTGGTCGCTGAAGATGAGTATTTTCGGATCATCACCGCCGATCCTCGGCCCCACCTGTTTCGAAGGGAAGCCGGGAAACCTGGACCTGTCGGAGACCTGCGGGATGACAATAGCGTAGCTGAGTGGGCCTGCGTGCCTGTGATTCAGGACGATTCAGTCATCGGGAGAATTCTGGTTGACAACAAGTCCAGCCGCCGGCCAATCGTTGAAGACGAGCTTGATACTTTGGCGCTCTTTGCTGCTCAGGCGGCGGCTATCAAGAGTCGCCCGTTCGAGGAACTAGAGAGGCGTGCGCGGAACCTCAAGGCGGTCATCGATGTCACGACCGCAGTTAACTCCTCACTGGTGTTGGACGAAACCTTGAACTCGGTCTGTCAATCCGCGGTCGAGCTGATCGGCGTCGATCACAGCGGTCTGGTTTTGTTCGCCGAAGACCGCACGACCGGAAAAGTATGCGCAGAGTATCCAAACAACGGAGCACAAGGTCTGATTGTTCCAGTGAAGGGCATCCGTTTGGAAGAACAGCTCATCGAGACGGGGACACCGCTTCAGATCCCGAAGGTTGTGGACTGTGCGGAGATGGCTGAGGTTCGCGACATTTTGGTTGGACTCGGCATTCAGTCCATTCTGATCGTGCCTGTCATAAGCAACGGACAGGTAATCGGTTCTTTCAGTTTGGATGCCATAGCCGAAGCTCGCGAATTTCGAGAAGAAGAGATTGAAATGTGCCGGGTCTTCGCGGGACACGTTGCAGGAGCGGTTGCAAACGCTCGACTGTATGAAGAGAAACAGGCAAGAGTCGAGCGACTTGAAAAGCTTTCTCAGCGGATTACCAGGATCTTGAGCGACCTCGATTCGACCAATCTCGATGCACGCCTGGAGCTTATTGCTGAGCGCGCCGCGGACGTCCTGAACGCTGAAGTCTGCGGCGTATTTCTTGTAAAGAAGGAGGGGTTTCTGAGCCTGGAGGCAAGTTGGGGGCATCGAGAAGGGTGCTTTGAAAGAGGAAAGCCATTCGAAGTCAGAACCGGAAAACGTAGCGGTCTTACCGGCCATATCGCTTTCGAGGGCAAGCTGTTCAACGACTATGGCGAGGCGCTGACCAGACATTTCGCCGTGTCGGGGAACGCGGATGACTGCAGCCCCTCGGGCGTCTGCAACTCTCTTCTCGCTATTCCGCTTAAGAAGATAACTAATGACGGGGAAGTGCTGGTGGGCTTGTTGAGGGCAAGCAATAAGAAAGCTGGCGACGGTCACCTGGGCCAGAGCCCCCGGTTCAATGAGGAGGACGAATGGATTCTGAGTATCTTTGCTGATGCGGTTGTCGCGGCAATCGAGAGCGGTGCGCTCGTTGATGAGCTGAAAGTGCAAAAAGACAATCTGAAGATAGAGAGGGATTGGGTGGCGGGCCTGTGGGCAAGCTCGCCGCTCGGATTGATCGCCGTCGACGAGAAGGGCACAGTTACCGCGTTCAACGAGCAGGCTGAACTCACGATGGGTTATCGCTCTGAAGACGTCAAAGGTATGCATGTCGAAATGCTCTACAGCGAGCCGGCAGAGGCCCGCAGGATAGGAAAGTTACTCGATACGAGCCCCACGCACAGATTCCTGAATGAGCGCAGTGCAGTCAAGAGCGTAGCCGGAGAAGTGATTCCGGTACGGCTATCGGCGACCTGGCTGTTCGATCGAGACCACAAAAATCGCAGGGGCAGCGTTGGCTACTTCGAGGACATCAGGAAGGACGAGGAAGCCGGCAGACGGCAAGCGCTGCTGCTGGAGGCCAGCAACGTTATTGCAAAGGCGGAGACTATCGAGGCGGGACTCGAGAGTCTCGCCGCGATGGTCGTCTCGCTCCTCGACAGCACTTTTGCTCGAATACTCTTGATTGATGAAAGCCAGAAGTTACTGGAGCCGATGGCCGCCAACATGAACGTCAATTCGGCTACGGAAGTGACGTGGCAGCCACGATTGAGTGAGCCCATCCGAATAGACCGGTGGCAAGGTCTGCATTCGCTGTTAAAACGCGGGAAACCGATTGTCCTTCGGCGGACCGACGACAGGGTCAAATCAAATATCGAAATGTTCTCCGCGGAACTCGACGTCGCTCCGCCGATCGAATCCTTACTGTTGATACCGCTAAGAATTGGCGACAGGCTCATCGGGCTGCTCGACGTCGCGGAGATCAGGAGCGGTTATGAATTCGAATTCGAGAAGGAGAAGATCGAACTAGCCGAGACGATAGCATCTCAAGCGGCCGTGTTTATCGACCACCGGCGCCAGCTTGGCCTCACTGAGAGGCGCAAACAGTTGCTGACTGATTTGGATGAAGCTCTCCAGCACATTCTCTCCGAAACAGAGATCACACGACTCCAACAGGAGATCGCGCGGTTGGGCGCGGAAGTGTTTGGATACGATAAAGCGGGCTTACTGCTTAATCGGCCAAAACTCAAGGAGCTTGAGTTTTGTGGCGTCCATCACCTTCCTCAGACGCTGATAGGGAAACGGCTGAAGTACAGCGGGGGGCTATTGTCGGCGGTCGCTCAAAGCGCCGATGTAAGAGAGGGTAGTTCTTACGCCGACTCGGATGACTGTGAACAAGAGCTGCGGGCGGCCGACATAAACACGATCGTGGTTGTGCCGCTCAAGCGTGTAGGCGATGTTCTATATGTATTGTTCATCGCCGATAGTGCGCGGCGACGCGTCGCTGAGTCCGACATAGAAACGCTGCAGCGCTTCGCCGCTCGATGCTCGGTTGCGCTCGAGACTAGCCGGCTTATGAATCAGGAACAGCGAATGTTTGATCGGCTGGCGATCGTTCACAAGATCACGCAATACCTCCAAGAGAAGCAACAGCGCAGTGAGATTATCGACAAGATCCTGCACGTAGTATTGACCGGAGTAACCGCTCATTACGGATTGGGCTTCAACCGCGCAGTGCTCTTGTTTCTCGAGCCCGATGAGCGGGAACTGGTGGCGCGGATGGGCATAGGTCAGTTCGTCGAGGAGGATGCGCGGGCGGCCTGGTTGGAAGATCACAACCAGGGGCTGTGGGACTTCGATGACTATTTGAAGAAGCTGGAAACGGGCGACATACCGATAACCGCCGTCGGCGAGAGAATCAAGGGGCTTCGGATTGCAATAGGTCAGGCGGAGGCTGACGCATTCTCAGAGGCGGTGCAAAGCCGGGAATGGATTCAGCTAAGCGTCGCGGAGTTGGAGAGGGTGCCCCGAGCGTTCAGAGAGCTCTTCGAACCCGAAAGCGACGTTGCGATTGTGCCGCTGGTCGCGCGCGAGCAGGTCATCGGTCTGCTGGTAGTAGACAACAAGTTTACGATGGCGCCGATGGCCTCCAGCGACATCGAGGCGCTTCTTGCGTTCGCGAGCACCGTAGCAATCGCCGTCGATAACATTCGACTAAATGAACAGAACGAAACTGCGCGCAAGAAACTCCGCTCGCTCTACACGGCGAGCAATGAGCTCATTTCGGCAAAAGATCCTCACATCGTTCTTCAGGGAATAGTCCACCAAACGCTCGAGGCGTCAGGCGCCAGATATGTAAGACTCATCCTCATAGACGAGAAGGGTCGAGCGTATACCCTGGAGACTGCCGGTCCAGCGCCCGACACCGAGGCGGATGAAGTTGTGCGGCCGGGTGGAATCGCCTGGCGGGTGATGGACGCTAACAAACCGGAGATCATTAAGGATAAGACCAAACACATTCGCAAAATGAATCCAATCTTGATGTCGGACGACGCGATGGCGGCGTTGTGTCTCCCGCTATCGCTGCACGAACGCAAGATCGGAGTCCTGTGGATACACTTCGATGAGCCGCGTCAATTTCCCGACTTCGAGGTGGACGCGCTGCAGTTGTACGCGAACCAGGCGGCGATTGCATATGACAGCGCGCGTCACATGGAAGAGTTGGAGCATATGCGAGCCGCGGCGCAAGCGCTCGCGAGCGCAGCGAACTACCAGGAAGTGCTGGAGCAGATTGTCAAAAGCGCGAGAGAAGTGCTGAGGGCGGACTCGACGGCGATCTGGTCATATGATCCAGTGCGTGATGTTTTCATTCCTGATAATTCAGTTGCAGACGGCATCTCGCCCGCCGATTGGAACGAGCTCTGGAAAGCAGAGCCTCGCGAGGGCGGAATCGCATATCACGTGATGTCGCGGGGGTACGTCGCGATCGAAGATGTTTCCAACACTGACGAACATCCCTATCTTGGGCAAACCACACGCACGCTGCTGGATCGGATAGGGGCGAAGAGCTTCAAAGGAATTGCCCTGAAGGTCGGCGAGGAAGAGAAAGACAGGTTGGGCGTCTTGTACGTAAACTACAACCGGCATCGCGCGTTCAGCGAGGATGAGAAGCAAACTGCGGAGACGTTTGCAAATCATGCGGCAGCTGCATTGAACAAGGCACGGCTTCGAGAGCAACTGGAAAAGGCGCGAAACGCGGCCCGGGTTGTAGCCGCGGTTACCGCGCTCGAGAAGCTTCCGGAAACACTAACGCTGATCGCAAGCAAGACTCGAGAGGCGGTACACAGCGATTGTGTCACGCTATACACCTACAATTCTGAACGTGACCGGTTCGAGGGCCATCCGGCGATGGATGGCGTGGAACACCGAGAACAATTACTGGACGAGGTCCGGCGCGATTCGGTTGTCTACAAGATACTTGCGCAGGACGATCTGCACGTTGCCGAAGACAGCGAGACCGATCCGCTGATGCGCGGCGCGTTTGTTGCTCGAGAGAGGATCGCGTCCTCGGTTGGAGTGCCTCTGATAGCCAGAGATCGCAAGGTCGGAGTGATGTTCGTCAACTATCATCATCGGCACCGTTTTTCGGCTGACGAACTGACCAACATTCGATTGTTCGCTAACCAATCTGCGGTAGCCATTCGAAACGCGGAGTTGTACGACGAAGCAGAGGAGCGCGCAAGTGCGCTTGAAGCTTTGTACGATTCGGCGAAAGTCGTAACGGCGTCTCTGGATACCAGTCAGATCCTGCGAGCAATTGCCAGGCAGGCTTACAAGTTGGCAAGTCTCCGCGGGACAGAAGTCAAGTTCGTGCACATCAGGATGATGAACGGGTCGAAGGCAAGGCTTGCTGCCGCGTACCCGGAGAGCGAGTTCAAGAAGAAGTGCGACGCAGGGACGCTTGAAATCGACGTAGTCAACGGCATCGACGGGAGAATAGGGATTCTTGGCCGCGCAGTCAGGACTGGAGAGCCTCAGTGTGTCGGTGATGTTCAGAACGATCCCGACTACATCGAATGCAATTCTGAAACGCGCTCGGAACTAGTCGTCTTGCTGAAGAGAGGTGCTGAGACCATCGGTTTGGTCAATATCGAGCACAAAGATTACAACGCATTCGACCGAGAGGATCAGCGAGTGTTGGAAGCGTTGGCGGCGCAGGCGAGTATTGCGATACAGAACGCAGATCAATACCAGGAGTTGAACCGTACTAAGACCAACCTGGCAGCCAGTATGGCAGTTGCCTGGATGGGCATGGCAAGCGCAGCCTGGGGCCATAACATTTCAGGACATGCCATAACAATATCCGAAGAAGCCAACTTGCTGAATGCGGATCTTTCGGGCTCACAGCGCTTTCGTGCCGCACCGAGGGTTGAGAAAATCAAGCGGCTTTCCGCCTTGATTCAAGAGAAACTGATCAAACAGACCCCTTCCGACAACGACTCGCGACCTCTGCCTGTCAGCGCCTGGGTTCAGGAGCGAAAAGCTGAGCTGTGGGAACGTGAACCATATAACGAAGTAACGTGTGAAGTACTTCTCCCGGATGATTCTGCCCTTGCGGTGCTGATAAGTCCGGACTGGCTTCGTCAAGCTTTTGACATATTAGTGGACAACGCGGTGAAGTTCACGAAGACGTCGTCGCGCAGGAAGATCACGATTTCAGTTTCAGGATCCGGTCCACACGCTGAGATTGCCGTTACAGACTCGGGAGTTGGCATCGCGGAGGAGGTTGTCCCGCTGCTGTTCCAGGAGCCGATTCACAAACGTGATGGTCATCAGGGTATGGGCTTGCTCATAGCACAGATGATCGTTCAGGCCAATGGAGGTACAATTTATGTTGCAGCAACGCAGACCGAGGGTGACACCACCGGTACTACTATGGTTATTAGGCTACCACTGGTTTACGGAGAAACAAGAGCTCATGTCGGGTCGAATTGAGTTCCTGGTGATAAGCAGTTCGCGAGAGCACCACTGGTATGAGACTCTTCGTAAGACCTTGGCTCCGGTTGGAACGCTAAGGATAGAAACGGAAGAGGAGGCTGTAAAGCTGGTAATGTCGGTCGGCTACGATCTCGTCATAGTCGACGCAACGGTTGTCGACAATGTACCACTTTTGTTGGCGCGTATTCGCGCACAGCGCCCAAGCGCATACGTAGTGGTCGCTACGGCGAACCCCAGTTGGGATAAGGCCAGGCAAGCCTTTCAAGCTGGGGCCAGCGATTACGTAAGCAAGTCGTTCGACGCGACTGAGATCCTCGCGGTAGTAAGCGCTGAGATCAAGCGGCGGGGATTGGATGTCTCCCACAAACCGTTCAGGAGGTGAAATATGGCCAAGGCGATTCTACTACTTGCGGATAACGACAAGGAATATCTCGGAACGATGTGTGAATTTCTCGAACGCAAGGGGTTCAAGGTCTTACCTGCGGCAAGCCCAAAAGAGGCCAAAGCGATTCTGGATAGTGGAAGCGTCGATATGGCTGTTCTCGATCTCCGATTGCTCAACGACAGCGATAAACTGGACCTCAGCGGATTGGATGTAGCCAAGCAATCCGCTGTTCACATCCCAAAGATCATCCTCACCAGATGGCCGAAGTACGAAGATGTCCGTGAGGCCCTTGGTACGCAACTTAACGGGGTACCTCCTGCCGTCAACTTTATCGCTAAGCAAGAGGGCTCCGAAGCGTTGCTGACGGCAATCACTCGAACGCTTAATCTCGATACAAAGTATCGGGAAGTCAGCGATCACCTAGTTGCCAAGGTCAGCCAGGATCATGTGGATGCCCGGCGCCAGGCGACTATGAGCTACTTTCTAAGTTCCGGGGTGGCGTTGATCGGCATTGCGATTATCTTCCTCGGCAGTTACAAAACGACCTCTAACCTATTGGAGGTTGCGGTAACGAACACGCTTGCGGTTATCATCACCGGAGCAGTTGTAAGACTCTTCTTCAAGCGCGCGGATGTTGCAAACGATCGAGTCGACCAGCGCTATCGGGCCCTGATACAGAGCCAGTGGATGGACAAATTGATGGCGGCTTGTGAAGAATTGTCCCTGGAAGATAATAAGGAAAAGTGCAAGCAGCGGGTGATCGAAACAGCCGCAAATCTTTGGTTTGGACCGGAACGGGAATATCGGCAAAAACGCGAGAGGAAATGGGAGAAGGCAAACAACAGCGATGAAGAAATGCGTGCTGATAGTCGATAATGATCCTGACTTTTTGCAAACTCGAGTTGAGCGGCTCAGATCGGAGGGATTCACAGTGTTCAGCGCGCAGTCGCGCGACGCCGCCAGAGAGTGCTTCGAACAGTTCAGAGTCCACGTTGCGATCATCGACATCCGTCTCCGCAGGGACAGCGATGAAAAGGACACGACAGGACTCTTGCTGGCCAAGGAAGAAGCTTACCGAACAATTCCCAAAATAATGATGACCAATTGGCCGACCTACGAGGCCGTACGAGAAGTGATGGGGCCTGCCCTGGAAGGACTACCTTCGGCCGTCGACTTTGTAGCCAAGAAAGAAGGGCCGGAGGCGATGCTGGCTGCGCTCCAGACGGCATTCGAGAAGTACGTCCGCATTAACGCTGACCTGACAATAGAAACTTCCGCGCGGAATCCGATTACTTTCACGCACCTTGCGAGCCTTGTCGGCGAAGAACTGGAGAATGAGCGTTTAATGGTTCGTGGCTCTGAATTAGAGGATTTATTTCGCTCGCTGTTCTACAGACACAAGAGTATCAGGATCGACCGGGTCTTGTGGCAGCAGCACGGAAGAGCAGCGGTTACGGTTTTTGCCTTCGAAGAAGGCAGAGCCCCTGAATCATTTGTCGTAGCCTACGGCGAGGCTGCGAAAGTCATCAGCGAGATACAACGCTATGGCGATATGACCGCCATTACGGCTGGTCGGTACGGCACGATACTCAATGAAAGAAGTGAAACATTACATTACGCTGCCAGTTCGTTTGGGTTGTCAGGGGCGGATCTCGAGAGTGCTGTAACACTCGTCGCCCTCTATCGCATGGGAGCCGAGCGCATTTTTAACACGGCGTTGTCCGGGCTAGTCGAAGAGACTCTTGGCGAATGGCATCAAGGCAACCGGACAGTAGACGATTCGAAACCCCTGGATGAGATTTACAGGCAGCGACTCGACCTCACAAAAAAATCTTTGTCGATTCCTGAGCGAGTGAGGGCTATAGCTTCGCAGGCGCGGTCGCTGGTGGAGAGATTGGAACTGGCGTCCGGAAGACTTACGATTCAACTCGGAGGTCAAACGTTCTCATACCCGGATCCTTCCGACGCGCTCGCAATTCCCTGGGATAACGCGCAACACATCGTATTAGTGAATAGCCCGGGAACTCTGACCGGCGACAACATACTTGCGGATTTGTCGGGGAATACCTGGTTGACCGACTTTTCTGAGGCCGGACCTGCGCCTGAAATGTGGAACTTTGTTGCGCTCGAAGCCGCGATCCGTTTCGACTGGATAGAGACGAACAAACTTCGATCGCTGCATGACTTTGAACGATGCCTCGTCCAAACGCGATTCACGCGCGTTGACGCCACCGACGTCGAGCCTTTGTTGCGGAAGCCTCTGAGGGCGATTCAGACTATTCGACGGTTGGCTTCGCGGGAGCATCAGAGCGACGGGTATGAATATCACCTCGGAATTTTGTTCCAGGCCCTGCGGCGGCTTGCGGACTTCGACCCGTCCAAGCCGCTGCTGCCGAGCGAACTTGCTCGCCTTGCCCACGTGCTTCTTGCAGCCGCGATGACATACGAGCTGATTGGGCGGGCTACGAAAACTGTCGCCACCGCTGCACCCCTGCAGCAGGATGGCATTCAACTCGACAAGGCAAGCAGTTCGGTTTGGGTTGACGGTTCGCGCGTCAGACTTCGCGGACACAGTTATGATCTTCTTTGCGTCCTCTTTGCACAGCCTGGCGACACACGTTCGAGAAGAGAGCTGGTGGAACAGGTGTTCGAGGAGAAATACGATGAGAACGACCCTAGTCAGATATCCAAGCTGAATACCGCCATCCGCAGGCTTCGCGAACGGATCGAGGTTGATCCTGACCATCCGCGCCACGTTTTGACCGAACCGGGTGTCGGCTACAGGCTGATAGTCCGTCCACGTGATTGATTCTGAATAGCGTGCCCCAAACATTAGCGTTCGCCGTCAACGGGTATTGTGGTTTCGCCCACCGAGCCGATCGAGTATAATTCGCGTTTCCTTCTGAACGAACTACGCGACCGATAATCGGATCCTTAAGCCACAGACCTGGTCGTCCAGTCTTTTTTGCTCACTCGAGCTCGTGCGTATAGCGACTCTCGACGCGACCGGGAAACGCAGACTGCGATTTCTATGGTGTTCAGAAGCGCATGGTTATGAGCCAGATTATCAGCACGGAACGGATGGAGAGACTCGCAGACGCGATCCTGCAGGTAGGAAGCCGTCTTGAAGCTACAAGCTTGCCCGAGCGTCTGGAGCTGATCGTCAAGAAAGCCGCGGAGGTTCTGGACGCTGAGATGTGTGCCGTTCTGCTGGTTAAGCAACATGGGTTTCTCAGTCTTGAAGCTAGTTACGGTCATCGAGAAGGAACCTTCGTAAAGGGGAAGCTCTTTGAAATCCGTAGTGGACCCGCGAGCGGACTTACCGGCCACATTGCGTTCGAGGGAAAGTTGTTCAATGCGCGCGGCGAAGCTCTTATCAATCACTTCGCCGTACGCGGAGACGAACCGGAATGCAGTCCGTCCGCGGGATGTTACTCTCTGCTGGCAGTTCCTCTGGCGCGAAAGACTGAAAGCGGCGAAGAGTTGATTGGGCTACTTCGAGCGAGTAACAAGAAGAACGCACGCGGCGACGCCACAAGCTCGAGATTTACGATTGAAGATGAGGAGGTCCTCACTAAATTTTCCGAGGCCGTTGTCGCTGTAATCGAAAACGCCGAACTGGTAGATGAGCTCAAGGCGAGCAAGGATCTGGTGGCCCGGTTATGGACCAGCTCACCAATTGGAATTTGCTCGATCGATGTTCGCGGCCAGGTGACCGCATTCAACGAGCAGGCTGAGGCCATAACGGGTTATCAGGCAGAGTGGGTAAATGGTCGGGATATAGAATCTCTTTATGCCGACTCGGCGGAGGCAAGACGAATTGGAAAGCTACTCCATTTCAGCCATGAGCACAGGTTCCTTCATGAACTTAGTACCTTAAGAAGCCGCAAGGGCGAAACAATTCCTATCAGGTTGTCGGCAACCTGGCTGTATGGCAAAGACGGCAACCGCATAGGGAGCGTCGGTTATTTTGAAGACATCAGGAAGGACGAGGAAGCCGGCAGACGGCAAGCGCTGCTGCTGGCGGCAAGCAACGTTATTGCAAGGGCGGAGACTATCGAGGCGGGACTCGAGAGTCTCGCCGAGATGGTCGTCTCGCTCCTCGACAGCACCTTTGCTCGAATACTCTTGATTGATGAAAGCCAGAAGTTACTGGAGCCGATGGCCGCCACCATGAATGTTAATTTGGCTACGGAAGTGACGTGGCAGCCACGAGTGAGTGAGCCCATCCGAATAGAAAGCTGGCTCGGCCTGGACTCTATATTAAATCGTGGAAAACCGGTTGTGCTTCGCTGGGAAGAGGCGCGATCAAATCTCGAGACCTTGTCGTCAGAACTCGAGTTAAGCCCGCCGATTAAATCATTGTTGATGATACCCCTGAAAATAGGGAACCGAATTATCGGTCTGCTGGAGGTGGGGGAGACCAGATCGCTTGACCGAACTAACTTCTCCGATGAGAGCGTCGAACTCGCCGAGGCCATAGCCGCCCAGGCGTCAGTGCTTATAGATCACAGACGTCAACTCGAGATTGTCGAGCTGCGAAAGCAGCTGCTCACAAAGTTGGACGAAGCGCTGCAACATATTGTCACGGAAAAAGAGCCTTTGAAGCTTCAGCAGGAGATCGCCCGCCTGGCTGCAGAGATGTTCGGATTCGAAAGTGCAGGTTTGTTTATCAATCGGCCGCACATCAAGGAACTCGAGATGTGCGGAGTATTCAAGCTGCCGCAAGGGTTGATGGGTAAGCGGTTGTTTTACAGCGAGAATGGGCTGCTGACCCAGGTTGCGCAAACTGGAGTAGCGAAGATCGCTCACTTCAACGCCGGCTTGACGGATTTTGAAGGACCCTTCCAGATGCTCAATTTCGTTACGTCCGTGGCAGTCCCTCTAAAAGTCGCCGGCGAGATCTCGTGGGTATTGCTTTTGGGAGACAATGCGGCCCGGCGGCTTGTAGGGGAAGCGGACATCGAAATACTGCAGCGCTTTGCCGGACGGTCGGCGATCGCAATGCAGACCGCACAATTGATGAACCGGGAGCAGCGTGTCTTTGACCGCCTTGCTATCGTTTACAGGATCACAC
>DATNBZ010000207.1:0-19971 GCA_035607285.1 Blastocatellia bacterium
TCGAGCGATTCCTGCACAGAAGCGGCGCTCCCAGTGGTTACACCAACGAGGATCGCCCGGTCACGCTGATCGCGAGGGTTCCGAATGTGACGCGCACGCGCCAACTCTTCTTCAAGCGATTCGATCAGGTCAACAAAATCGGTGTCGATCTGACTGGGCACCTGAGGCTCCAGAAATACCCACATCGGCGTGGGCTCAGGTGCGTTCAATGCGTCGTCAAGTTCGTGTGAGACTTGTCGCGGGCCTTGTGCGCCGGCGGGCAGCAGATGCGCCGCCCGAACCACGCCGGGCATGCCGTCACTGCGAACATCAATCGCGGCCATCAGGTCGAGCCTGAGCAGCGCAAGATCGGTCAAGTCGTCCTGCGTCAGGCCCTCGCCAGCCAGATGAGTGTGAAGGCAGCGCAGGCCACGAAACCTGTCTGCGCCCATACGGACGCGTTTCAGATCGGGAAGTACGATACTGCGAGCGTTGCCGACCACCACGTGCTCGACATAACCGTTACGATTAACCAACACTCCGACCTGACGATGAATCTCGTGCGAGGCTTCGGATAATTGGCGCGCAAACTCCTGGGTGACAATCTGTCGTGGCGGGATCCGCCTCTGATACAACTTTTCGAGACGGCGAATTTGATTAGGCTTTAGTCCCTGCAGGTTCCCTTCAATATTGCTGATGGTTCTTTCCTCCACTGGCCGGCTTGTCAGCCGGATGAACCTATTCTACACCAGCCGGTATGGTTCAGTGTAATCTCGGCGAGGATTGAGAATCGAGGATTGACGATTGAGATGAATTGGACGCCGCCGTGATCCTCGATCTTCAATCGTCAATCTTCAATCCTCTGCCTTGCGTTTTTGTTTCCGATTGGCTACTATGACACCATTCTGAACGGTGGACAATCACCCGCGACATTTCTAGCTGGAAAACTACCGGGGAATTAGCGCCGAATCCGCTTGAATCGACTGTTTTTGGCTTTGCGCTTGGACCCGATCGAAACAGCCAGGAGCGCGTGCGCCGCTCGCTAACCGTTTGGGAATTCATTCGTCGACTGGAGGATGTGCTGTGAATAGGAAACTAATAAGACCAACACTTGCGGAGGTACGCGAGCGAGGGGATCGCGACCGAGACAATCAACATCGTCGAAATCAGAACGATCCGAATCGCAAGCGGGTGCCCCCGGAACAGACCCATGCCGAAAGCTTCTATTACAAGAAGCAGATGGATAACAGAACCCCGATGGTTATCGTGCTTCAAGACGGTGAAGAACTGCGCGGCAGCATCGAGTGGTATGACCGCGGTTGCATCAAGCTCCATCGTACCGATGGACCAAATCTGCTTGTGCTGAAACACAACATCAAGTATTTGTTCAAGCTCGAAGATGCCGAAAACGGCGGTGGCTCTAGTGATGATGACGGCGCGGATCGTGGCCAAAATCATGACGGGGATCGGGACGATCATGACGGGGACCGCAACGGTGACAACGGCGACGAAGCGCAAGAGGAGTAGCGCGGAGTAGCGCGGAGTAACGAGGAGCGTCTCGTCGACGATGACCCCATTCCCCACCTCACGATGATGGAACCCGTGAATCCAGCATCTAGTCCCTACAAACCGCGCTTAGGAATTACGATCGGAGACCCTTCCGGCATCGGACCCGAAATTGTATTGAAGGCCGTCGCCGACGAAGAGGTTCGCGCCATTTGCCTTCCGGTTATCGCTGGCGATGCCGGCGAGATAAGCAGACAGGCGCGCACGCTCGGCCTCGCTTGCGATTTCCCCATACGACACGAAAGCGATCTCGACCTCGCCGGCTTCGACGGCCCTATCATCCTCGATACGAACTGCCTTACTGAACCGGTGAAGTGGGGAAGTTTGTCGGCGGCCTCGGGACGCGCGGCGATTGCCGCAATCGAAGCCTGTGTGCGCCTTTGTCTCGCCGGAAAGCTGGAGGCGATGACCACTGCTCCGATCAACAAGGAATCGCTCAAGCTAGCCGGTTCGCCATTTCCCGGTCACACCGAAATGCTAACTGCTTTGTGCGGCGCATCCGAATCGTTGATGTGTTTCTTCGCTGGTAATCTTAGAGTCTTTCTGTTGACTGTTCACTGCAGCCTTACCGACGCAATCAAAGCGATCACTACAGAACGGGTTTCGAGCGCAATCGAACTGGCCGATCGGGAGCTTCGAAGACACGGAATCGCCAGACCTCGCATCGCCGTTGCCGGACTAAATCCTCATGCCGGCGAACACGGATTGTTCGGGTCGGAAGAAGCCAGCCAGATCGAGCCCGCAATCAAAGAGTGTCGTGGAAAAGACATCGACGTAACAGGTCCCTTCCCTGCCGACACCCTGTTCCTCCGCGCGTTCAGAGGCGAGTTCGACGCGGTAGCGGCGTGCTACCACGATCAAGGATTGGTGGCGGTGAAATGTCTGGCGTTTGGACAAGCGGTAAATGTTACTCTCGGGTTGCCGATCATCCGCACCTCGGTTGACCACGGGACGGCATTCGACATCGCCGGCCGCGGAGTTGCAGATCATCGCAGTTTGGTTGAAGCTATCAAGGTTGCGGTTGGGCTCGTCCGGCAAACTTCAGCTTGTCGATGATCCTCAGACCGTTGCGCCGTTCAACGACAAACTGAAGTTTGTCGGACACCGTTTTTGGAGGAAAGATGAAACCTGGACTTGTAGTCTTGATTTTTTCAATTGCCGCTTTTGCCGCCGGGTACACAAACCCCGCTTCAGATGACCCGCTTCGATTGCCCAACGAAAAACATCTTCGGAACATTCGCCAGCTCAGCAATGGTGGTGAAAACGCGGAGGCCTACTTCTCGGGCGACGGGAAACAGTTGATCTTTCAATCGACGCGCGACGGGCGGGCTTGCGATCAGATCTACACTATGAACATCGACGGCTCGGATGTGCGAATGGTTTCTACCGGCAAAGGCCGAACGACCTGTTCGTATTTTTATCCAAACGGAAAGCGAATTACGTATTCATCGACCCACCTTGCCAACGCCGACTGTCCGCCGAAGCCCGACTTCTCGAAAGGCTACGTGTGGGCTATTTATCCGGGCTACGACATATTCACTGCCCGGCCCGATGGCTCTGATCTCAAGCAGCTCACAAAGACTCAAGGCTATGACGCCGAGTCTGTGATTTCTCCAAACGGCAAGAAAATAGCTTTCACGTCAACGCGAGACGGCGACCTGGACATCTACACGATGGACATCGACGGAAAGAACGTTAAGCGGCTTACAAATGAGATCGGTTACGACGGCGGCCCGTTCTGGTCTTACGACAGCCAGTGGATCGTATTCCGTGCAAATCACCCTAAGACCGAAAAGGATAAGGCCGATTATCTTGCGCTTTTGAAAGACAATCTGATCCGGCCAACTACGCTCGAGATATGGGTGATGAAGGCGGACGGCACCGGCAAGCGCCAGGTGACTAGCAACGGCAAAGCCAACTTTGCACCCTACTTCTTTCCGGACGGCAAGCGAATAATCTTCGCGTCGAACATGGACGATCCAAAGGGCCGCGACTTTGATCTCTACTCGGTCAACGTCGACGGCACCGGCTTGGAGCGCATCACCTTCAATCCGACTTTTGATGGCTTTCCGATGTTCAGCCCGGATGGAAAGAAACTTGTGTTCGCGTCCAACCGACACGACAAGGTCCAGGGCGATACGAATGTCTTTATCGCTGATTGGGTGGAGTGAAACGTGATTCGTGAAACGTGATTCGTAATGCGTGAAACGTGATTCGTAGACCTTTTCACGCATCACGTTTCACGCATCACGCATCACTCACGGAATCAAAACAATCTTCCCAAAAGCACCAGCATGCAGAACCGCTTCGTGGGCGCGAGCTGCTTCCGCAAGCGCCATTTCCTTTCCCACTATTGGCTTCAACGTTCCATTCTCGAGACCCGCTACCAAAGCCGCGTGAATGCTCGCGCGGTCCTCATCATTAACGTTCATCAAGGTCATTCCCAGGATGTTCGCATCGCGACCCATCGCATCTCGCGGGTTTATTTCCACCGGACCTCGACTACCGATCACGACAACCCGGCCGCGTTTCGCAAGCAAGCCGAGGTCTTTCCCAAGGTTCACATTGGCCAGCATCTCCAGAATCACGTCGACACCGTTTCCGCTGCTTAACGCCTGAAGCTGTTCGAGGTAGTTTGGCGCATGATGATCGAGTACCTGATGCGCCCCCTGCTGCGCAACGTTGGCGCGCCCCTTCTCCGTCCCGCCTGTCGCAATGACGGTCATGCCCGCAGCGCGGGCCAACTGAACCGCGGCGATTCCAACTCCGCCGGTCGCGCCGTGAACGAGCACCATTTCGCCCGGACGAGCCTCGGCACGATGAAACAGAGCGCGATAAGCCGTCGCGTAAGGAACGCCAACAGCCGCGCCTTGCTCGAATGTAACTTGCGCCGGCAAGCGGTGCACTTGTGACTCCAGGCATAAGGCTTGTTGCGCGTAAGCGCCCGAGATCGTGCCCGCGACGTACACGCTGTCGCCTGCCGAAACGCGAGCGACGTCTTCGCCGACTGACTCGACGATACCCGCGGCATCCATTCCGGGCGTGTATGGCAGAGGGGGCTTCACCGGATACAGACCCGACCTTATGTAAGTATCGACCGGGTTGACGCCGATCGCATGAATTCGCACCACGACCTGCGCCGAACCTGGGGTGAGATCAGGCACGTCTTCGAGCTGCAATACCTCTGGTCCTCCAAACTCGTGTACTCGAATCGCTTTCATAGTTTTGTCCTCATCATCCAGTGAAACACGCGTGTTGAATCTATACCACGCCGCAGACGCGTTCTGGAATGCCGGAGCTCCGGCGATGTCCTAAAGTTGTGTTGGTCGACGGAGACTACCCGGCTAGGCGGGTTTTGGAGTGCGGCGCCGTCTGTGTGTACGCGCCGCTTTGGCTGCTTTGAATCGCCACGAAGAAAGCGGCGCGTACACACACACGGCGCCGCACTCCAAATATGTTCGTCACTCAGCCTGAGGTCGTTGTCATACGTCTGTAACGACCAGCACACTCTAGGACACTACCGGAGCCCCCCGCTATTGGTCTCCGGGCTTCCGCCTAAATTCGCAATGGTAAGAAAAGCCCGCTTCATGTAGAATTAGCCACGTTCCGCGAACGGCATAATGCTCTGAATAGAAATTCATCTCTTCAGTAGGTGAGGTGTGCGGGATAAAAGGAATCAGCGAGGAAACGATGAGCTCATCACAAGTGCACGCGAACGGTAACAAGTCGAACAAGCCAAAGACTAACGGCAATCTGCATCCGGATCAGCATGGTGCTCGGGTTGAGCCACCGGCTGATGGCGGCAAGCTCATTGTTCTCACCGCGCCGCTCACGGAAACCATCGATCACGCGGGCTACTTCATCCAGATGGGCATGGCTTCCATGCCGATTTGGATGGAAGGTGTACTCAATCGCAAGTACCCGAAGTGGCGGGACGTCGAATACAACGACGATGGCTCAGCCAAGTACATGCCCGCGGGGACTCGCGTGCTCGAAGCCTCGCTTCAACGCGAATTCAATTCAGATGACATAGCCGCTTGCCTTCCCGATGATCTTCACAAGTTCGTGGGACCGAATACGCGAGTCGTTGCCGTCTCGACTCACAACCCCCTCGGAGTGACCTTTGCCGCCGGCGTGTACACTTCGATCTTCGGCTCTTCCAAGATGCCGATCAACTCGCATTACGCGCGGTTGATGTTTCAACAGATCAAATCAAATCCCTATCGCGACAACTTCAAAGTAATCGTAGGCGGCTCCGGCGGCTGGCAGATCATCCAGACCGATCTATACGACGAACTCGGTGTCGACTGCGTAGTCGAAGGCCGCAGCGAATCTCTCGACACGCTCGAGCTGTTTCGCAAAGCCATTCGCGGCGAAGACCTGCCGCGCGAAGTTGAAGTCAAACACCCGACTACTCGCGAAGGCATTATCTTTCCGGATAAGCGCACAACCTTCGGCGTAGTCGAAATGACCACCGGCTGCGGTCGCCGCTGCCAGTTCTGTCTTCCGGATCTGAATCCTCAGATCGATCTTCCAAAAGAGCAGATCATGAAAGCCGTGCGCGCCAATGTTCGCGAAGGCAACAAGCAGATCTCGCTCGCCACCGAAGACATGTTCATCTGGGGTCAGGTTCACACCGACACGCCGTTCTACTTTCCGAATCGCGAAGCGCTTGTCGATCTTTACACTGACATCGTCAACACGCCGGGGGTCGAGCAACACGTGCTCAGCCACTCGACTATCGCGCCCGCGGTGGTCGATCCGATACTGATCAAAAAGCTCTCGGACGTCTTGCTGCCACAAAGCCCGATTCATCTTCCTTATCTCAGCTCGCATCCGCAGAAGAAAGCTTTGACGCCATTAATCGGTCTCGAGACCGGATCAGTTTCGATGGGTAAGAAGATCATGCCGAGCAAGGGAGTTCCCTTCTCTATCGAGGACTGGCCGAGCGTGGTGATCCAGGGCTTGACCGTGCTGAACGCGAACAATTGGTTCCCTGCGATGACGCTGATCGTCGGCAACCCGGACGAGTCCGACGAAGACGTGATGGCTACACTGGATTTGATCTACGAAGTCGAGCGTCGCGGCTTGTTCGCTTTCTTCATTCCATCGGTCTTCACGCCGCTTCACGATACCAGGATGGAAATGAAGAAGGGTGTGACCGAGACTATGCAGCTTTCACCGCTTCAGTGGCAGTTGATCATGAAGTGTTGGAAGATGAACCTGCGCCCGGGTCAGTACAGTTGGTGGGCGCCGACCGCGTGGCGAGTAGGCGCGATCGGGTTGTGGATGTACAAGCTAAGAAAGCTGAACGGTCCCAACTTCAAATGGCCATTGTTGATGTTCTCGAGCGCGATGTCCGAGAAGATGATGGGGCGGTTGGGGAAGATCTACACCGGCAAGCCCATCACGGTTAAGTCTCGCAAAGAGCTGATTGCCGGCTTGAAGCCGCACTACTTGCAGTACCTTCGAGCAGACAACGGCGACCTGCCAGAGGGCTACACATCTGCCGCGCGAGCGATGAGGGCGCCGATGGCACTTCCTGTTCTCTCGTGAGACGGGTGCGCCGTCTGCGTGCGATGTCGCGATCAGAGGGGCCCGATCGAAGCCTCTAAGTGTGCAAGTACGCGTTCGTCTAGTTCACGTTTTGTAAGGCTTCCAAAAACGAACTGACTTATGCTGCCAATCTTGCCAATGGTGAATCGTTATTGCGAGCGCGATCGGAAAGAGAATTAGTGAAAGGAGCTGTGAAGTTGCGAGTCCCAGGAACTCGCCGCGCGGATCGTTGCGCCAAAAGTCGATTATGAAGCGCTCTACTGAATACAACATGATATATGTAAGAATCACTTGACCTTCGAAGGCACGTCGCTTCCAGAGCCACAGAAGGAATATCAAACTCAGCACGTTGACGCTTGCCTGGACCAGTTGCGTAGGTAAGAGCATGGTGTCAATCGGCACTCCACTTATTTGATGCGCTTTCTCAGTGAACTTAACTCCCATCCAGGAGGTAGTCGGTTTGCCCCAACAGCATCCCGCCGCAAAGCACCCTAATCGGCCTATCACATTTCCCAATGCGAGTCCTGGCGCTGCTGCATCAGCGACCTTTCGCCAAGGCAGGCGCCAGACTTTTATTATGATTGCGGTTATCCCTAACGCACCCAGGAAACCGCCAAGGTAGGCCCCAAGGGAAGTTGAAACCGCAAAAGAAAAGATCTGCCGCCCATGATCGTCGAATTCATTCCAGTTAATGATGATCATCAAGACCTTCGTACCGACAATAGAAGAAGGAATGATGTATGCGCCTAATTCGTAGATCTTGCTCTTTGGCAATCCATCACGCTCAGCTAACAAAGCCGATACCTGTATCCCCGACACGAATGCAACCGCAAGGAGCACTCCATAGGTCGGAAGCGCTATGTTTAGAAATGGGATTCTGAGAAGTTCCGGCAACATAACAAGTAATCGTTCAGTGTGACTCAGATGCATCCCCTCAGAAGAACCGACTATCCGGGGGATGCATCTGTTTGTTTCACGGGCAGCTATGGATGGACTTTGAGCCCCGCGCTTCGATTCATAGTAGTCCGCCTGCAGCTTCGCAATACTTCTTAGCTAGTAGACGTTACACGGCATTTGCTCCACACAAACGTTGCCGCCAGCGCCACAACCACCACAGGGGTCAGGGTCCGGTGGAGGGTCAGAGTAATGGAACACCTCTACGGTCGCTGCACCCATCGCCTCAAAGGTTCCGTCTGCCGCTGCATTGTATATAATCACGGTATACTGGGTGGCATAAACCGAGGAAAGATCGGTTGTGCTACCGGTTAGCCAGGTACCGTCGGGGGCGACCTGGTCTGCACATGTTTCCGCGACAAGGACTCCGTTTTGATCGAAATACCTGATTAAGGGTAGGCCGTATGCAGCGCTAATGCCCTCCCCGTATACCGTAATTGGTTGCGGCGTAGCTTCAGCTTCCACAGCCGATGGAGACGCAGCAAAGCTTCCCTGTAGTCTAAAGACGATAGCACACAAGAGGTTCTCAAATCCTCCCCTCGCCATGTTTATGTCTATGAATTGATTGGCGCAATTGCCGTCATTTTCGAAAAATCGCCATATCGCTGGAGACCGTCCATCGATGACGTCGAGTTCGCCAAACTGATCCGACCTTCCAAAGACCTGTCTATTATTCCCGCGAGCCCCTGGTTTGTCGGACCTCCACTGTCCGGAAATAGCGCGGCCAGTATCGCGGAGTATCTGATTGTGATTTGGATCATTTGGATTAAACACCTCCCTGAACGCTCGTATCTTGAACCCACCTTGGGGTATGGGAGTCGGCTGGGGGTCGCAATCATCAGCCCAGACTGACACGCAGAAGAGAGAAACGATGAACAGTAAGATTGTAGTTTTCGTCATGGTTGTTCCTCCTTACTTTCCCACGCCAAGATCGTCCAAAGACGTATTGGCAAGATCGAAGAGATCCGTGAGTTTCATTTTTCCTTTTGCGTGAGACATCGCGTTACTCATCTCGATGCTCTTAGCGCTTGGCTCACGAACAAAGAGACCCTCCTTCGGTAGTTCTCTTGGCGGCGCCCCTTTCTTGCCGCTGTCCTTGAACGTCCGAAAGTCTTGCCATCTTTGAATCTGCTTTTGATGGAGTTCAGCTCTCCAGTCCTTTGGAGTTAGCTGGTACGATTCATTAAGCAGTTTCTGCTGTAGTAGAAAACTTGCCAGATAAAATGCTTCGACAGGCGACATTTCTGTTTTGAGTGCAGAGCCAACTCCGCCTCGCCCCTTCTCTTCTTTGGTGACCGCTTGAGAGAAGAGAGTCGGCAACTGTGTAAACATCTTGACGCGCACTTGTCTTACGAGCATGCCGTCAACTCTCGCATAGTCGGGAAGATCAAGCTTTTGCGCAAGGCCATTGATCATCTTGACAATGTTCTTCTCAGGTATCCCTCCCTTCCCAGTGCTGCGGTAGTTGAACTCAGAACGTATTATCCGTTCTTTCATCTCTTCTTGAGTTCGCACCGGAATCTCCGGGAATCCAACAGCATCAAAAATCGCACCGGTTAATTCCCGGATTGCCGCTGAATCACCCTTCGCTGCAGTACGAGCCGCATCGTTTATCCGGGCAAACGAGCTTAGGTTCTGATCCCCAGCAGCTCGCGGCGAGTTCGGGCTACTTCGAACGGATGAAGTTGCGCTTAACCATAATGCGCCGGCAATGGCGCACAAGAAAAACATTGAGAATAACACGGTACGGGAGCGGCGCGACCACGGGAGGTGGTTGCGTTCGAGCTTTGTCTTACGAAGATTTAGCATCAGACACACTCCTTTCTGGGTGTTGTGTTGAGGGCAAGACGGTCCTCGACCTTCCAAGCATGAGGCTGTCTTGCCTTTTAGTTGGAATTACAGTGAACGATTGCCGCCCCTAAGTGCCTGGCCGTTGCCGAGCAATATTGGATTTTCGGTTACTCCTTTTTCTCAGGCGGCAATCAAGCTAGTCATCGCTCCAGCAAGCCTGGCGGCGTGACCAAGGTGATTATAAGTACGGTCGGGCGATAAGTCTTTGGGTGACTCTTAGAGAGTTATTAGCTAGTTCTTGGCCGGGATGCAGAGCGAACGATGGTGCTTCGGGTTCACTGTGCGGCAATAGCGGATTAAGCTCTAACGCGTCTATTCTCTCGGCGCGAGCTCTCAACATTCTCATGGAACGGACGAGTAATAGTCGTTCGTTCGCTTCTTGCCGCGGTTCGAAAGGACCGGGCTACGCTCACGTGTCGAGATCATTAATGGTGGGCCGACAAACTCATCCGATCGGGCTCCAGCTAAAGCCATTCACCGTCAAGTCGCAAACCCAATGCGCCGCAAAAGACGAACAAACCTCGCATTTGAGCGCAGATGGTCAAAGATCGGCCACACCTTTAGCCAGATGAGTAGTCCGGAGCGCTCCTCATAAGCCTTCTCCAGCCATTCAATTGTCTGATCAGCGCCGTCATCGAATCCGGCATAGACAGCCGCGATCGTGGCGCACGAAACAAACTGATGCCGCGACAACTCCAACAATTGGTCCAGGAGCCTCTCAGCCTCCTCTCTCGCGCCGAAGGAAGCGTGACACTGACCCAGGCCGGCCAGAGTCCATGAGTTTTCACTGATGGATCGAGCTTTATCGAATTCGGCAACCGCCTCCGCGTACATCCTCTTGCGCTCATAACACATTCCAAGATGGAGGTGCGCGCGAAAGAAATTGGGCTCGAGTTCGAGCGCGCGTTCCAGTTGTTCGAGAGCCAGATCGTATTGGCGTGCAAAATAAAGATTGAGTCCAAGATTGGTATTGATGATGAGCGAGAGTGGGTCGAGATCCCGGGCCTTCTTCAACTTCGTGAGTCCCTCATCAAATACACCCATCGACGCCAGATACTCGCCGTACCATTGATGGGCTGTCGGATAAGTTGGGCTGAGGCGTACTGCCTGCTGAAAATCCGCCTCCGCTGCTCGCCAATCCCGGTCGTAGATCAGTTTTATCTGTCCTAAGGAAGCATAGGCTTCACCGTGCGACTCATCCAACTCAATGGCCTTCATGGCCGCCGCCTTCGCCTGCGGCATTATTGTTCGCGAATCAGCGGCTCCGAATAATCCGAGCAAGACCAGACAGTCAGCTATTCCGGCATGCGCCAAAGAAAAGTTTGGGTCCTCAGCAATTGCCTGCTGGAAGTATTCAATTCCCTTTTTCAGATCCCCGATGGCCCTTCTAGCCCAATGGTATCGTCCCTTAAGATAAAACTCGTAAGCCTCTCTGCTCTCAGTAAAGCGTTTTGTCAGCTTCTCCTTCTGCTCGCCGCTCAATTTCAGGCGGAGCGTGTCTGATATCTCCGAGGCCAGTTGATCCTGCAAGGAAAAAATATCCGAAAACCTCTTGTGAGATTCGCTCCAGATCCGCGATCCATCCTCGACATCAACCAGTTCAGCGCTTATGACAAGCTGTTCTCCAAGCTGTTGAACAACGCCCATCATCACCGTGCGGACTCCAAGACTATGACCGGCCTCTTGCGGGTCAATACCAGTTCCCTTGTAACGAAAGACCGTGCTACGGGCCGTCACTTTCAACTGCGGAAGGTGCGAGAGGCCGTTCATGATGCTCTCGGTTATCCCATCCGAGAGGTATTCCATGTTGGGATCATTACTCGCATTAATAAAGGGAAGCACCGCAAGTGAGACGATCTCCTTATCGTCGTCCTTCTTATCGGGTTCAATCATTTCAGCGACGAAGCGATAGCCTCGACGCGGAACGGTTTCGATGTATCTGGGACTCCCGGTATTTTCCCCCAGGGCCTTGCGCAGAATGAAGATGTGTTGGGCGAGATTGCCTTCCTCCACGTACTCATCCGGCCAGACTTCCGTCATTAGGACGTTCTTTTCCACAACGCGCCCGTTATTTCGAACGAGAAGAAGGAGGGTGCTCAAAACCTTGGCGGGCAGCGGTACTAACCGGCCGTCGCGAAGGAGTACTCGCTCTCGCGGATCCAGGCGGAAAGCACCAAATTGAAAGTAATCGGCACCTCGATCCATACAGGAGTTCAGTTTTAGCCGACAGTGCTGTGTTGGTCAACTCACTAGAGCGAATACTGCGCGAAAGTCCCGGAGGAGCGCTATCTCACTCCTTGAGTTGCGCACTTGGTGAATATCGAAGCTGTCTATAACATCCGTCACACCCAAGCGACAAAAAAACGGAGCGACCGTCATATCCATGACGCCTTGATTCACCGTGTACATCCCGGGTACGTTTTAGGTCGAGCCGTCAACGGGCGAAACTTGAACAGGATCACTCGAGGATGTCATGAGCGCAAAACATTTGAAGCGGCTCCGCGGAATCTGTAACGCATTGCCGGGAACAACCGAGAAACTCTCGCACGGCGAACCCACCTTCTTCTGCAAGAAGGTCTTCGCTATGTGCTCGTTCAACCATCATAACGACGGCCGCGTAGCGGTGGTGGTGCCTGCCCCACCGGGCGTACAAGCGATGCTCGTCGAAAACTCTCCGGAGAAATTCTACAAACCGCCTTACGTTGGCGGCGCCGGGTGGATCGGCATCGAACTTGATCGGGTCACCGATGAAGAACTCGAATTCCATATTCGCGAAGCATGGCGATTAATCGCGCCGAAGAAATTGCAGGCCCAGGAAAACAACAAAGAAACAAACAATGGCCGAACCTAATGCCGGCGACAAATGAACCAAGACACCGATGAAGAACTAAGGGCCGAAGCAGATCAGTTACTCGGTTCCGGCTTGCGAGCGATTCTGAACGACTACGGCGATGTTCACATCATTGGCAGCTACGACTTGCATCTGATGGTGTGGCGTGACCTGGATATTCACATAGTCCAACCGGACCTCAACAGGAAAGGTTTCTTCGAGCTTGGAGGAAGAATCGCTAACCTGCTCAAACCTCCGCGCATGCATTATCGAGATGAAACGATCGCTGAAACCGAAGGGTTGCCGAGAGGCTTGTATTGGGGTGTCTACCTGGGTGATGAGCGTGATGGCGCTTGGAAGATCGACATTTGGGTTACCGATGCGGAGGGCTTCGAGGCAACTCGCGCACACGGTGAGCGAATCAGAGAACGGCTCTCGGACTCAACTCGTTGTGCGATTCTTCAAATCAAGTCAGAGGTTTGGCGTCACCCGAAGTATCGTCGTGAGTTCGCGAGCGGGACGTATACTCGGCCGTCTTTGATCACGGTGTCGTTGATGTGGATGGTTTCTGGCAATTCCTTAAAGGTCTCGGACGAGCCGTTTGACGCCTGAGCCGCCGTTAGCCACAGATGAGCAGTGATTCCATCGCAAGCTGGCGGTTGACGTTGCGAGGCATTGCCCGAAAGATTTCTTCAATGCGTTCGACCCAGCCGTTTATTTGGTCGGTCCTTATTATTCGCGACACTCGCTTGAGTCGTTCGGCAATGTCTTTATTCGTCAACGACTCCTCCGGCGCGTCGAGCTTCAAATGAAATAGATCATCCAGCAGAACCATCAGCGCATCTATGTGAATCTCGAACTCTTCTTTCTCAATCCTGCGGCCCAGGTACTCGCACGCGCTGATGAGCTTTGCGACTTCGCCGGGGACACCAAACGTCTCGACGATATCCAGCATCGTGTCCCGCGTTTCTCGATACTGATCCAAATCAATCTCGAGCGCATGACCAATGCTTCCTCGCGACAAACGCGCGCGCATTCGCGCCTCCTCGGCAGGCACGTTGGTTTTCTTCAGGTGCTCCTCGATCTCCGAAGCACTGAGGGGCGCGAAGTTCAGCATCTGACAACGCGAGCGAACCGTGTCGAGGAGCACATACGGTTTTGAAGTCACAAGTATTACGAGCGACGTTGGAGGCGGTTCCTCCAATGTCTTGAGCAAAGAGTTGGCGGCTCCCGGCAACATCCATTCCGCGTCGTCAATGATGAACACCCGGCGCCGGCCCTCATAAGGACGAAACTGCGCCTGCTCACACATCGACCGAGTCTGTTCGATCTTGATGAATTGACTCTTGGGCTCTTTCTTAACCGAAGGATCCTTGCTCTCGCGCAAGATGGTCCTGACATCGGCGTGCTCGCCGCGCTCGACTCTCAAACATGGACCGCAGCTTCCGCAGGCCGCGCCATCTCTCACCTGCTCGCAGTTGAGCGCCTGAGCAAGCGCGACCGCAAACTGATACTTGCCGACGCCGCGCGGGCCGGCCATCAGGAGCGATTGGCCGACGCGATCTTCCGCAACCGCGCGGCAAAGCAGCTTCTTGATTCGTTCGTTTCCGATGAGCATTAGGTTATAGGTTACAGGTCACAGGTCACAGGTCACAAGACTGAGGGTAGTGTTCGGATTCTGCGTGGTTTCATAACCTCCGCGTGCTTTGCGGTCCTTTGCGTCTTTGCGCTGAGTATTGTGCCTTACTCCTTCAATACGCAATACTCAGCGCAAAGACGCAAAGGACCGCAAAGCACGCGAAGGACTGACCACCCGTTACAAGTCAGCAACTCAATAACCCAACATCACCAGACTGAGAGAGTCGCTTAAGCGCCCTGTACCCTGTCCGCCGTAACCTGTAACCTATCACCTGATGCTGAAGAACTTTCTCGAATCCAGGCTAGGAAAGTGGAAGCGATTGGAGGACCTGACGACTCGCGCCTCGCGACTCCGGCTGAGCAATCTTTCCGGAAAGGAGGTTCGCGAGTTCGGGCAGCTCTATCGTCGCACCGCCGCCGATTTGGCGATCGCGCGCGAAGAAGTTCGCGACCAGCGCCTGGTCAATTATCTCAATCATCTGGTCGGGCGCGCACACGGAGCAATCTACCGCAGTGAGTCTTCCGGGTTTGGAGTATTTCTCACGTTTCTCCGATACGAATTTCCGGCAGTCTTCAGAAAGACATTCCTGTACACGCTGACCGCATTCCTGATTTTCATCTCTTCGGCGGCATTCGCTTCAGTTGCCTGCCTCATGGATGAGCGATTCGCCGATCGAATCGCTCCGCAGTTGAGGCAGGACATCACGAACCATCACAATTGGACTGAGTCGGTAAACAAGGCGAACCCGCTGGCGTCGACCTCGATTCAAACCAATAACATCACCGTTACGTTTATCGCGTTCGCCGGGGGCGTTCTCGCCGGCCTTGCCACCGTCATGGTGTTGATCCAGAACGGATTACTCCTCGGCATGGTTTTGAGCCTCTGTTTCCGTTATCGCTTCTGGGAGATCCCTATCTTCGTGTCGGCCCACGGAGTGATCGAGCTGACAGCGATCTTCATCGCGGGAGGCGCCGGTCTGTTGATTGGAAAGGCGTTGTTGATGCCTGGTGATCTTCGCCGCATCGATGCGCTTGTGGAAAACGGCAGGCTGGCGATCAAGTTGATTCTGGGCTGCATACCGATGCTATTGATAGCGGGATTGATCGAAGGTTTCATCTCACCCGCGCACATACCAGCGGCATACAAGTTCTCAATTTCCGCAATGAGCGCCTTGCTGATGGCGATGTATTTTTTGAAGCCTGACCAGCGAACCACAAACTAGTGAAGTTTATCGGAGAAATCGGTAGTCCTGTATGGGCGGTCCTCCTTGGCCGCCCCTCCTTCGATGAAGCGCTTCCTCATTAAGGGGCGGCCACGGAGGACCGCCCATACAGGAGTGCCCTTAATCGCTACGAAACCCTTGTTACAAGTCACTAGAGTCGCTCTCTCTGACTGTTGCAGACCCCTTGAGGTATCTACAGCAGCCCTCGCTCTTTCACCTCGAGATACTTATTCACCAACTCGAGCGACAGCCTTCCCGCCGGAACATCCAGCGCCAGCCCGCCCGCGTGACGAATGCGCGCGAGGGCTTCTTCGCGCTGATGCAGTATCTCTTCGGCTACGGCTTGACGATACACGTCACCGGAGGACGCCGGCTGTGCTCGCACCATCTCTCGCAGGTCCGTGTCTCCAATCGTGATTATCAACGGTAGATGACGCGGAACCAGTTGCGACGTATTTGCCAGCAGCTCCGCCGACGCATCGCGATCCACAAGGTCGGTAAGTATCACCACAAGCGAACGCCTATGGCAGTTTGCGCTGAAAAAGTTGAACGCGCGCTTGTAGCTCGGCTCGATCATCTGCGGCTCGAGACTGTAGAGAGCTTCCATCAAGCGGTTGATTTGATCGTGTCCGCGGCGCGGCGGCAAGTAGCTCACTACCCGGCGCGAAAAAGCAACCAATCCCACATTGTCCCCGCCCGCGGCCGCAACATAAGCGATCGACAGAGTCGCGTTAACCGCGTGATCGAGTTTCGTCAGGTTGCCGATGCGCGCTGTCATTAATCGCCCGGTGTCCAGCAGCACAACAATGTTCTGGCTACGCTCGATAGTGTACTGACGCGTGATGAGCTTTCCGCGGCGCGCGGTCGCCGGCCAGGATATGTGACGAATCTCATCGCCCATCACGAATTCGCGCAGGGATTCGAATTCGCGCCCTTGTCCGCGCACTCGCATGCGTCGCAGGCCGGGCTCGGGCCTTCGATTGCGATGAGCGTAAATCTCATGCTTCCTGGCTTCGCGAATGTCCGGGTAGACTTTCACATCAGTCGCGGTTGCAAAAGTGAGCTGATGGAAGAGCAGTCCGAGGCGCGTGCGGAAACGAAGCTCGGTATTGCCGAAGCTGTATTTGCCGCGCGCCGTTGCCAGCAAGTTGTAAGTCCACGCCCGAGAGCGCCCTCCCGGTATGCTCAGCTCAGCCTCACGGGGAGTCAACAACTCCATCTCGGGTGGATACTCATCCTTTACGATGAAACTGATCTTGCGACGCGCGCGGTTCGCGATCCGAATCGTTACCTCATTCTCTGCTCCAATCGCGAACCGTTCTTCCATTTCGCGTTCGACCCGGAAGGCGGTCGATTTCTCCGAGCGCAGATAATCGGCTGCCGCCGCCGCTATTAACCCGAGGTCGTAGACGACGGTCAAATAGATGGCTTGCCGAGTGAACCATCCGAGCGACAGCAAAACCAGCCCGAGCGCCAGCAGTAAGAAGAAACGCCTTGTGAAGACAAATCTCAAAACCAGTAATCCTCGTCGATGCTACCCTGCTCGAGTGCGGTCAGTAGCTCAACAACGCTTGCGAAGCCGGCGATTGTATTCACGGCCGCCTTTACTTGATATGGAAGGTCGAGGCGCGCAATCGCTTCGCGAGCATTGATCCACATTTCCTCTTCGACTTCTTCTTCATTCAAGGAGGTACGAAATTCGGTCTCAACCGGATAAGCGAAGGTGAGCATGTGATAGACCGGTCCGGCGTGCGCGCTCGTGTGAATGTCCCTCAAGGGAACGAGTTGTGCGATGTCGATCTCGATGCCAATCTCCTCGAACACTTCGCGGCGCGCCGTCGCTCTGATGTCGGTGTCCGCGCGATCAACACGGCCGCCAGGAAATACAAATGCCCCGGGATAGTAGCGGAAGTGCGCCGGCCTGCGGCTGAGGTAAACCTCGATCCCGCGTTCGGCGTCTCTGACAAACGCAACCGCAGCAGCGGGAATCGGTTCAGGTTGTTCTGTCATATCGAAACGTGATCGGTGATTCGTGATTCGTGATCCGTGATCCGTGATCCGTGATTCGTGATCCGTGATTCGTGATTCGTGATCCGTGCGCTATGATGAGTGGATTCGTCCTATGCGCTTACCCATTAAACGAACGGCGTCACGCATCACGGATCACACATCACGGCTCTTCCTCACCTCGGCACATCGACGCTCGCGATCACCTCATCGAGCACCTGATCCGGCGACGTGCCTTCTATCTCTGCTTCAGATCGGAGCACTATGCGATGACGCAAAACAGGCTTAGCAATCTCCTTGACATCGTCAGGCGTAACAAAACTCCGGCCCCGAATCGCCGCGAGCGCTTTCGAGCACAGCAACAACGCAACCGCTGCTCGCGGGCTTGCACCCCAGGAAAGATTAATGGCGCCACGCGTCCCTCTCACGATTGCAATGATGTACCGCTGAACTCCATCCTCAACGGTGACCGCACGCACCTGCGAGCGACAATCCAGCATCGCAGCCGCATCGGGGATCGGCTGAATGTCGATGTCTTCAAGCCGTCTCGAATTAAATCCAGCGTTCCAGTTCGCGACGACTCGCAGCTCTTCATCCGCGTTCGGATAGTCGACAATTATCTTCAGCATGAACCGGTCGAGTTGAGCTTCGGGCAATGGATAGGTTCCTTCGTATTCAATCGGGTTCTGAGTCGCAAGAACAGTGAAAAGCGGTGACAGCTTATGAGGCTCGCCGTCAATCGTCACCTGGCGCTCCTCCATCGCCTCGAGCAATGCGGCTTGAGTCTTTGGAGGCGTGCGATTGATCTCGTCAGCCAGCAGCAAGTCGGTGAATACCGGCCCGTGCCGCAGCGTGAAAGCAGACGTTGCCATGTTAAAGATGTTTGTGCCGGTCACGTCGGCGGGCATCAAATCGGGCGTGAACTGTATTCGCCCAAACTCGGCGCCGATGGCGCGCGCGAGCACTTTTACAAGCAGCGTCTTTGCCGTCCCCGGTACACCTTCAATCAGGGCGTGTCCCTCAGTGAGCAACGCGATCAGGACCTGTTCGATCACCTCATCCTGTCCGACTACGGCTTTCGCTACTTCGGTCCTTAAATGGGCTACGGTAGAGCCAACAGATTGCGACAATAGATTGTCCTCCGGTTCCAAGTGGCTTCTGTAATCGAGCGTTCTGCCAGACAGCCACAAAGAATAGACGCTCCGCCTCCAAGCCGCAACGGACGAGTAACCTCCGGGCTCGGCGCACCGCACCGATTATCGGTTAATTCACTTCTGATAACCGCCCGCTCAGTCGAATTTCCGCCGCGTCGGGATTGCGTCCAGATCGCTCTAAGCTCCCAATGGCAGGTTGAGGTATCGCATCAACAGAGCAATCTTAACTTCGCGAAAGAAAATTCTTGCACGCGATTGAAAAAGGTGTTACAGTCCCCCCCGTTCACGGTTCCCGTCCCCACTTGGGCCTGGACGTCCAGATTCACCGCAGGGTTTATTCATCGGTTCCCCTCACGAACCGAACGCAATCAAGCTGATGATAAAATTCGGAACCTCAGGATGGCGCGCTATCATTGCCGATGAGTTTACCTTTGACGCGGTTCGTCAAGTGACGCAGGCAATATCAAATTGGATCATCAAGCGCGCGCCCGGTTCCGAGGTCATAGTCGGATACGACACCAGATTCATGGCGGAAATATTTGCGGAAGAGGCTGCGCGCTTGATCTCAGTGAACGGCCTCCGTCCGCTGCTTACAGACCGGGCCACTCCGACGCCGGCGATTGCCTTCGCCATCAGAGCGAGGACTGCGAGCGGCGGGATTAATTTCACCGCGAGCCACAATCCCCCGACTTATTGCGGCATGAAGTTCTCCAGTTCCGATGGCGCACCTGCTCTACCTGAAGTCACCGAGGAAATCGAAAACGAGATTGCCAAGCTGGAAGGAAAAAAGACCCCGCGCGCGCCCAGAGACCAAGCCGTCGAGAGTCTGGCGCTGGTGGCCGGTTACTTGAACGACCTCGGCAAGAAGATCGATCTGAACGCAATCGCTAAGGCCGGCCTGCGAGTGGCCTACGATCCACTTTGGGGTACCGCCCGTGGCTATCTCGATAAGGCACTCGACGACGCTGAATGTGATGTGCGGATCATTCACGATTATCGTGATGTCTACTTTGGTGGGCATAGTCCTTCGCCGGAGTCTGAAAACCTTAGCGAGTTGCGCGATACGGTAATGCGAGAAGGGTGTCATCTTGGGCTTTCGACCGATGGTGACGCGGACCGGTTCGGGATCATCGATCGTGACGGTTCTTTTGTAGAGCCGAACCTGATCATCGCTCTGTTGGTTGATTACCTGGCTGAGTCTCGCGGGTGGACA